>USJM01000087.1 GCA_900555005.1 uncultured Lachnospiraceae bacterium
CCAAGATTTCATGCTCGCTGATCTCCTCATTCTCTTTGTTGTGGAGCTTGACCTTGACCTTCAGCGGAGCAGCATACGTGGCATCACGCGCAGCACATTCTTCAATCGAATACTTTACATCGTCCGTGCAGAGTTTAAAGTCTCCGAATTCAAGGCTGAGCTTCCCGCCATAGTCCTCAATAGGAGATATGTCATCAAAAGCCTCCCTGAGACCGTCTGTCAGGAACCACTGGTACGAGTTTTTCTGTACTTCGATCAGATTCGGCATCTGAAGCACTTCTTCATGCCGCTGATAACTCATACGGACACTCTTACCAGTCTTCACCAGGCGAATTCTGTTTTTTTCCATTAACGTTCCACCTCTGTCTTTCTGCGCACACCAAGTCTACTTATGGGCGCACTAAGCCCCAGAACATAATCCCGGACAATAATGCAACCTATATGATACTACGCCCCTGACAAGAATGTCAATTCATTTTTCATGAAGATCGTTTTATGACTGCCATTCCTTTGATCCGTTTGCTGACAGAACAATAAAAAGAACCCGGTCCGTTTCCGGCCGGGTTCTTTCTCGGATCATCTTTATAAGAAGCCTGATTACTTCAGGGTAACCTTTGCGCCCTGCTCCTCGATCTTCTTCTTCATCTCCTCAGCGTCAGCCTTGGAAGCCTGCTCCTTCACAACCTTCGGAGCGCCCTCGACAAGGTCCTTTGCTTCCTTCAGGCCAAGGCCGGTGATCTCACGGATAACCTTGATGACCTTGATCTTGTTCGGTCCGACATCGGTCAGCTCGACATCAAACTCAGTCTTCTCTTCAGCCGGAGCAGCTCCTGCTGCAGGGCCAGCAACAACAACACCTGCTGCTGCGGATACACCAAACTCCTCCTCGCAAGCCTTTACGAGGTCATTCAGCTCGGTAACACTCAGTTCCTTGATTGCTTCAATAAACTCGGCAGTCGTAAGTTTTGCCATTTTTTCTTCCTCCTGTAAATAATCGTAACTCTGAATCAGAAAACTGTCTTTCAGGCTTCAGCCGGTGCTGCTTCTGCCGCGCCTTCACCCTCAGGCTGCTTCTCTGCAATCTGCTTGAGGACACGGGCAAAATTCGTGATCGGGGACTGGATGGATCCAAGCAGTCTTCCGAGCAGCTCGTCTCTGGACGGGATGTCAGCGAGTGCCGTTACCCCTGCAGCGTCGTAGTACTTGCCCTCAGCAACAGCCGCAACCATGGAAATGGTCGGATTGTTCTTGAGATGCTTCTTGATGATTCTCGCTGCCGCCACCGGGTCGTCCTTGGACACCGCGATTGCGTTTGCACCAAACAGGTGCTCGCACAGCGGCTCCAGATCGGTTCCCTGGAACGCACGCTTCATGAGGGTGTTCTTGTAAACCTTGTAGACAACACCGCTCTCACGAAGTTCCTTGCGGAGAGATGTATCGCCTGCTACATTGATTCCAAGGTAGTTGACAAGAACAACTGACTGTGCGTCCTTGACATTCGCGGAGATCTCATCGACGATGGGCTGTTTCAATTCCACTTTTGCCATGAACCATTACCTCCTTCTTAATTGGTAATGACCGCTTCAGAATCAAGAAAAGCCTCCCTGCTCGTGCAGGGAGGCTGAAAATTCATACGAATTCACACTTCCTCGGCAGGCGCTGAAAGCATTGTACCCTCTCGGGAACCTGCTGTCTCCGGCAGTCATCTGTTGCATCCTATCACAGGAAACCCTGTCTGTCAACCGCATTCTTTCATATTTCCGACCAGCCGCCGGCCGCTGCCGGAAAGAACGCCCATTTCTCATCATTGCACTTCTGCCCTTCCGCCCCCCTGTTTGGTCATATGGAACGCATGGTATCCGAAGCACGCTTTCTCTCCTGCACTTCACGCATCTTTGCCCGTATCTGCTCCTTGTCCCCAATGTCAAGAACAGAATACCCGTACCTCAAAAGAAGCTCTGCTGTCACGCCGGCACCTGTCTCCAGCCTTCCGGAAAAAGACCCGTCATACCGCTGCTTCACCCCACAGCTTGGACTTCTCGACTGAAGAATGATCAGATCCGGCTTTTCTCTCTGCGCAATGGCCAGGCATTTCTCTGCTCCCAGGCGGAATGCCGCATCGACATCCTGACCATCCCGTGAAATCACCCTCCCATCCCGAAGCTCAGACGGCTGCCGAGGCGTTGGAAGCCCTCCAAGCACCTCCGGGCAGACTGCGATCACCTCATACCCGGAAATCAGATTCAAAAGCTCCTCACTCTTGTTATTCCCCCCATTGTACTTACAGTTTTCTCCAATCAGGCAGGCACTCACCATAATTCTCATAGACAGCCGCTCCCCTGCATTTCTATTTTTAACCTGTAAGATGATCATAAACCGGCTGCACTCTGCAGAACGGCCGCCTTCACAAAGCAAGAGGCCTGCAGCTTCTGCACGCCTCTTATCTCTGTTGCCGTCTAAAAGCCCAGCTTAGAACTGTTTCACTCGGTGCCTTTTCCAGTTTCCGTCCGCAGTCACTGTATGTTCTGCTTTTTTCGACGATATTGCTTCGGTGTCAGGCCGGTTGAATCCCGGAAAACCCTTCCGAAATGACTGCTTTCCTTGAAACCGCACTTTGCTGCGATCTGGGCAATGCTGTAGTTTTCCTCTGTCAGCATTCTGCAGGCCTGAACAATCCTGCACTGGTTGATATACGCCCCGGGTGTTGTATGAAGATATTCCCTGAAGGCTCTGAAACACCCTCTCTCGCTTGTAAAACCAGCTTCAGCAATCGTCTCAACGGTCATCTTCTTTCCCAGATTTTCATTGATGAACAGCATCATCAGCTTCAGGTTGCTTTCCATCGATGAGTTCGGTTCCGCGCCTGGCGCTGAAAACACCTTCAACCGGCAAAGATCCAGCCAGATTTCAGAAAGTCTGTTCCGGATCTCCAGTTCGGAATAAGGCTCTGCCAGATCCATCTGAAAGGATTCCCGTATTCTGCCGATCGTCCGGCTCTGAGCACCCCCGTCCGGTATCAGTTTGACAAGCTCGACGCAGGCATTCGATACAACCGGCTCCAGATACAGACTGTATATCCGGCTGCCCGGCTTTCCTCCAATCAAATCCGGCCCGAAAAGATGTACATACTGGATTGTATCATGGCTGCCAGACGCCGAGCGGGTCGAATGCATGATGTTGGAATTCACAAGTCCCGCCGTTCCCTGCTCGAACACAAACGACCCGGATGGAGTATCGCACTCCATCGCTCCAGACTCGATATAAAACATCTCGAGTGCCTTATGCCAGTGCCAGGGCACAAAATCTCCCCCATAGTTCTCAAAGTGCATGCGGGAAGCCCTGTAAGGAAATTCTTCCGTGTAATCCGGTATGATTTCCTCCTTATTACCAATTCGGATCTGATTCGAGTAAACGTCTTTCATCTCTTCTGGCTGTTTCTCCTGTCTTCTTCTTCCCTGACGATACGCTTCATCTCATCCAGATGCTTCTCCATCTCGCTGACAAGCTTGAACTGCGTTCTTGCCCGATCCAGATTCTGTCCCTCCCTTCGGATCGCAAAGTATCGATCCCCGTCCAGATAATCTGTCAGGAAGCGGACCCCGCACTCAAGTGTCATGATGATTGCCCCAAGTGGAAATGTCTCGATCTCTTTTTCCGAGAAATCCGGCCCGTATTCCAGATATCCCCTGGTAAAGATCCGGAAGCGTTCCAGATCAATGGTCATCAGGCTCAGATTTCTTTCATCTTCTGCCGCCGTAGCCGCTCCAAAGCGGATGGCGTCCCCAAAATCGTACGCTGCAAGTCCCGGCATCACCGTATCGAGGTCAATGACGCATCGTGCCTTCCTTGTTTTCTTATCAAGGAGGACATTATTCAGCTTCGTATCATTGTGCGTGACTCTGAGCGGAAGAGCCCCGTTTTCGCGCAGCCGGCAAAGCTCTCCTGCAGCTTTTTCCCTGTCCAGGGAAAAGCGGATCTCATCCGATGCCCCTGCTGCCCGGCCAAGCGGATCCCGGCTGACTATCTCCCGAAAAATTCTGTACCGGTTTACTGTATTGTGAAAATCCGGAATGGTCTCATGCAGCTCCTCAGCAGGGAAATTCTGCATCAGCTTCTGAAAAGCCCCGAACGCTGCCGCGCTCTGGTAAAAATCATCACGGCTCTCCGGCGCCTGCAGGCAGATCGTTCCTTCGACATAGTCATAGACTCTGTAGTACCCTGTCTCATCCCGGTAGTATGAATGACCATCCAGGTCATCGATCAGATTCAGGCTCCCGATCTGCATCTTTCCGGTCTCATCCGCCTGCTTTTTGGCATTTTTCTGAGCCAGCCGGATGACCCGCTCAATATTCTCATCAGCGGCGGTACATCGAAAACCGTATCCTTGATCTTCTGCAGAATGTACCGTTTTCCGGATGTGGCCGTCACAAGATAAGTGGTGTTAATGTGCCCTTCCCCATACAGACAGATAGAGGCCGGAGCTCCATCGAGTGGAAAGTGGTAGGCCGCTGCCGGTTTCATCCAGAGATGTTCCGGATAGATCCCTGCCTGTTTCTTCTGAACGACTGCCTGCTTCACCGAGTCCAGATCCGCCGCATAGGTAACGCCAAACCACTTTTCCTCTGTCGGAATCACACGGACAGTCGCCTTTTTCTCACGAATCAGCCTGTCCGGAATTGCAGGCAGAACATACTCACACTTCAGCGGATTTTTATCCAGGTTTTCCTTTAAGAAAGATGTAAAATCATTCTGAAACGACTTCAGAATACTGTGCTGGAACCCCCAGAGGTTCATCGATACGAGCGTCTGACCTGGAAGAAAATGGAATGTTTTTCCATTGTCTTCTGTGTACTCTGCATCTTCCCCCTTCCTGAAGATCTTCGTGCGCTCAACAATATGGCTCAGATATCCGTTCTCTGCCGTACAGATACCGCGTGAAACAGAGCCATTGTCCGTCACGGTATTCGCAATCCGATATCCGACCATGGCATGCTCCGATTCTCCCCGCTCTTCCTTGAGGAAATCGTAGATCTTCTGGAACGAACTGCTTCCGTAGAAATCGTCCGCGTTGATCACGGCGAACGGTCCATCGATTGCTTCAGCCGCACATGCAAGCGCATGCGCCGTTCCCCAGGGCTTCGTCCTGCCCTCCGGCACGCTGAACCCCTCCGGGAGCCGGTCCAGTTCCTGAAAGACATACTTCACATCGAAGTACTTTTCAGCATTCCGCCCGACCCCGTTTTTAAAGTCCTCCTCGATCTGATGCTTGATGACAAAGACAATCTTTGTAAATCCCGCCCTCCTTGCATCATACAGAGAAAAATCGATGATCTTATGTCCTTCCTCATCCACTGGCGTAATCTGCTTCAGGCCGCCAAACCGCGATCCCATTCCAGCCGCCAGAATCACTAATGCTGGTTCTCTCACTGTTATCCTCCGCTCCATCACTCTATGATTATTCCTATCCCGTTTTACCCCTTCACTCCTCCGGCCGCAAGTCCGGAAGCCAGATTCTTTTCAATCCCGATGAACAGGATAATGACAGGGATGATGGAGAACAGGGATGCAGCAAACAGGTACTGCCATTCCACCATGTTATAACCGTTGAAGATATTGATCCCGACCGTGAGCGGTTTGACAACATCATCGGAGATCAGGGTCAGCGCGATGGTATATTCGTTCCATGCATTGATGAAAACGAGATCAGCGTTGTGACGATGCCAGGTGCAGCAATCGGAAGCAGCACCTTGAACATGCTTTGTACCCTTCCGCAGCCGTCGATCCTTGCTGCTTTCTCCATCTCCGGGGAAATGGCATCGAAGGTTCCCCGCAGAAGCCAGACTGTGAATGCCTGATTAAATGCTGCATTGACAAGGATCAGGCCGAGCAGGGAATTAACCAGATGAAAGGTCATCATGATCTTGTATATTCCGATCACCAGGACAACCGGTGCAAACATCTGGGACACAATGACAATGCCCAGGAACACATTCTGTCCTTTGAACTTCATGCGGGTCAGGGCATACGCGGCCGGAATCCCGCACACCATCGCGATGGCAGTCGACCCGAGGGCGATGATGATCGAGTTCAGAAAATAGTTCAGCATCGGGGCCTTGCGCCAGATGTCAGTCAGATTGCTCCATCTCCACTTGATCGGCAGCAGTGTTCCGTTGATTGAATAGATCTCTGCCCTGCTCTTGAGTGCCGACGTGAACATTATAAAATAAGGGTAAAGAATCACGACACAGAATGCGATCACCGCAATATAAAGCAGAATGCGGAGGACAAGCTTTTTCCCCGTCAATGCTTTCTTTCCTGTATTTTTCATTTACCTCTCCTTCTGTCCTCTTAACGTAAAGACCATATACACACTCGCACAGACCAGGAGAATCAGAAAGCCGATGACCGAAATGGCTGCGGCCTGCCCCTGCTTGCCATTGTAAAACGCAAGCTTGTACAGATAGGTGACGAGCGTATCCGTCCTGTTCGCCGGGTCTCCCTTGCTCATGGTCCAGATAATCGGAAACGAATTGAATACATAGATGATGTTCAGCACGGTAGAGACCGTCAGCTGCGGACGGACCAGCGGAATTGTGATGTGGAAAAGCTTTTGCCAGTAGTTGGCTCCATCTGCCGTTGCCGCCTCATAATAAGACTCATCGATTCCCTGAAGTCCCGACAGGACACAGAACGTGACAAACGGGATGGTGACAAAGATTCCGACAAAGCATTCCCAGGCAAAATAGGCGCCCGGCGTCGGAGTCCAGTTGACATTGCTCGAAATGATCCCCAGTTTTTTCAGCAGTGTATTCAGCGTGCCATAATCCGTATTGATGATGAAATTCCAGACACTGGCCTGGATTACAAGCGTGGTCGCCCACGGGAAGACCACGATTGCCCTCGCAATCTTTCTTCCTCTGAACTCATTGTTCAGAAGCAATGCCAGGATAAAACCGACCACGGTCGATACGACAACGACAACAACTGTCCACACAAAGGTATTCCACAGGACAATCTTAAAAGCCGGTTTTCCTGTCGCAGCGATGAAGTTGTCAAATCCCGTAAATCCCTTGACAATTCCCGCCCTTGTAACCTGGCTGAACGCCATCCTGAAAACCATGCCGATCGGCAGCGCGATGAATAATGCCATGAGAACGCAGCTGGGCAGGATCCAGATATATGGTTCGATTAATCGATATTTCTTTTTCATTGACATCCTCTGTTTTTGTACACGGTTGAAAGGACCTTGCTGCGGAGACAGGCCGGGAAAGGAATCGGCCCCGCTTCTCTCCGTTCATCTCGTTGGCG
>USJM01000088.1 GCA_900555005.1 uncultured Lachnospiraceae bacterium
CTACACCCGAGGCGGATTCCGCCGTCACGCCGACTGCATCCGAGGCAGAGACGGCAGTCGAGACGGAGAAGTCCGAGAAGACGAAGTCAGCGGCATCCGAGACGGAGGCGAAGGCTGCGGAGGCTTCGACAGAAGCAGGAGCAACCGAGGCGCTGACAGAGAGCGAGACGGAGACCGAGAGCCCCGAGATGCAGGCAGCCCGCAGAAAGTACAAGGCGATGGCCGAGGAGGAGCTGGAGAAGATCAAAAAATCCGGCAGGGAGTTCTCCGAGTATGTGGATGAGATCTCCAAGGAGAAAACCGCAGGTGTTACGGCTTCCTCGATGACGTTCGGAAAGGATGATTCCTATCCGGCGTCCGAGATCATCAAGGCAACGAACGATCTGGAGGACAATACGCTGGTCGATCATCTTGTCGAGGCGAACAACAGCTACTACATCCTCTATGTAAACGAGAAGCTCGACAAGGACGCGACCGAGGCAAAGAAGAAGCAGATCATCGAAGAGCGCAGGCAGAAAGCGGTGGATGATCAGTATACGGAGTGGGAGAAGGACGTGAAGTTTGAGACGGACAGTGATGCGTTCGGAAAGCTGACCTTCGACCGCGCGTACACGGCTCCGGCTTCGGCGGACACAGAGGCAGCTGCTGGGGTACCGAATCAGCCGGAACAGAAGGCTACGGAACGGAAGCCGGCGCGGTTCAGGAAACCGGAGCGGAGACAGGCCAGACGGAAACGGCTGCAGCGGAAGCCGCGGGAAACTGAGAAATCAAAACCAGACGATGGACATGAGGGGCGAGGCATGAAATTACTGGAAGAACGCATCAGAAAAGACGGAGTCGTGAAACCGGGGAATATCCTGAAGGTGGACAGCTTTCTGAACCACCAGATGGACGTGGAGCTGTTCAACAAGATGGGAGAGGAGTTCAGGCGTCTCTATGCGGACGTGCCGATCACCAAGATTCTGACAATCGAGGCATCGGGAATCGGAATCGCCTGCATCGCGGCGCAGCACTTCCATGTACCCGTCGTGTTCGCCAAGAAGTCTCAGAGCGTGAATCTGGACGGTGAGATGTACACAGCGAAGATTGAGTCCTTCACGCACAAGAGGACGTACGATGTCATTGTCGCAAAAAAGTTCATCAGCCCGGACGACCACATCCTGATCATCGATGACTTCCTTGCCAACGGGTGTGCCTGCCTTGGACTGATCGATATCATCCGGAGTGCCGGCGCGACGGTTGAGGGAGTCGGAATCGCGATTGAGAAGGGCTTCCAGAAGGGCGGCGAGCTGATCCGGAAGCAGGGCATCCGCGTGGAATCCCTGGCGATCATCGAGAGCATGGACGATAAAACCGGAGAGATCACGTTCCGGAATTGAGAATAAGGAATTTGAACGGTGAAGAGTCAGCCTTCAGGTAAAACCTGGGGGCTGACTTTTTTTGTGAAGGCGACCGTCCGTCGTCACCGTCAGAATTTGTACTGGATGAATCTGTATATATTTGTACAATAACAGTAAATTAATATTTATTTCCTGATAGAATTAATCGAAATAAACAAATATACAGGAAGAATATGAATGATGGTTGGCGTAATGTACAACAGAAACTGAAAGATGCATTGACTTGCTCATATGAGAGTGGTATAGTTGTGCATACAGGAGTGGTATGAACATGTACACAAGCCGCTTCAACACAACATCTTATAAAGGAGGGTATTTACTATGAACAAGAAGATCTGGGCAGGCGTGTTTGCCGCAACCATGCTGTTCTCGATGAGCGGATATGCGATGGCCGGGGAGACAGAGGCTTCGACGGAGGCTTCCACTGAGGAAGACCAGACGAAGATCATGGTCGACACAACCCAGTATAAGAAGGACAGACCGGATGGCGGTTATACATTTGCGTATACCTGCATGGATGGATCCAATCCGTTCTTTGTCACGATCCAGAACGAGATCGAGAAGAAGCTGAAGGAGAACGGTGACAACCTGATCACTTCTGATCCGGCGAATGATGTCACGCTTCAGATTTCCCAGATGGAAGACGCAATTTCCCAGAAGCCGGACGGATACTTCGTCAACCCGGCAGAGGCGGAAGGAATTGTCCCGGCGCTGGACGAAGTGAAGGCAGCGGGGATCCCGATGGTCAACTTCGATACCGAGGTTGCCGACATGAAGGATTATGTTGTTTCCTACACAGGCTCAGATAACTACAATGCCGGCAAGGTCTGCGGCGATGATCTCGTCAAGCAGTGCCCGGATGGCGGCGACATCATCGTGCTTGACTGCCCGGAGATGAACTCCATCACGGACAGAACGAAGGGCTTCCTCGATGCAATCGACGGCCATGGATTCAACATCGTGGCACAGCAGGATGCGAAGGGCAATCTGCAGGAATCACAGAAGATCTCTGATGACCTCCTTCAGGCTCATCCGGATGTCGTCGCAATCTTCGGCGGAAATGACCCGACGGCCCTTGGCGCACTGGCATCTGCAGAAGGCGCAGGCCTCAAGAAGGTTCTGATCTATGGTGTTGACGGATCTCCTGATTTCAAGGCAGAGATGTCCAAGAAAGGTTCCCTGCTCCGTGCTACCGGTGCTCAGTCCCCGATTTCCATCGCTGACAAGGCTGTTGAGATCATGTATGACATCATGGCAGGCAAGGAAGTTCAGTTCAGATATCCGGTTGATACATTCCTGATCAGCCCTGAGAACGTTGCTGATTATGGCACGGATGGATGGCAGTAATGACGGGATTCCGAAAAGCAGGCAGCTGCAGAAAGGCAGGATCCTGAATCGTACTGTAAACATGCGATGATGACAAGACCCGCTGCCGCTGGGCAGCGGGGCCTGGTGGGGGGGGGGTGCGTCTTGTTGGGCTGGTATCCTGTCAGAATGTAAAGACTGCTCTCCGGCGACAGTCCGGGGAACACAGAAAGGAAGGTGGCGGAATTGGCTGAAGAGAAAATCCTGCTGCAGATGAAACATATCACAAAAACATTCCCGGGTGTCAAGGCGCTCTCTGATGTCAGCCTTGAGGTAAAAGCTGGAGAGGTACATGCATTACTCGGTGAAAATGGTGCCGGAAAGTCCACTTTGATTAAGGTGCTTGGAGGCATCTATCATGCGGACAGCGGAGAAATCTACATTAACGGAGAAAAGAAGGAAATCAACAGTGTTCCGGATGCGGAGAAGAGCGGAATTGCCATCATCCATCAGGAACTGGTGCTTGTTCCTTACATGACAGTTGCGGAAAACATATTCCTCGGAAGAGAGATCATGAAGGGGAAATTTGTCAACCGGAAGGAGATGGAGAAGAGGGCGCAGGCACTTCTTGACGAGTACCATATGCATGTCAGTGCCTCCGATCTTCTGGTGAATCTGACCATCGCACAGCAGCAGATGGTTGAAATCGTGAAAGCGGTATCGACAGATTCAAAGATCATTGTCATGGACGAACCGACTTCCTCCATCTCGGACAATGAGGTCGAGCAGCTCTTCGGCATCATCCGGGACCTGACATCAAGAGGGGTTGGAATTATCTACATTTCCCATAAGATGAGTGAGCTGCAGCAGATCTGTGACAGAGTCACGGTCATGCGGGACGGCACGAAGGTTGGCACAAAGGAAGTAAAGACAACCTCAAACGACGAGCTGATTGCCATGATGGTTGGACGTACGCTGACCAGCTATTATACGAGAGACTTCCAGACGGGCGGAGATGTGATTTTAAGAGCAGAGCATATCTCGACGGGGATATGGCGAAGGATGTCACGTTTGAGGCGCGGAAGGGAGAAATCCTGGGCTTTGCCGGACTTGTCGGGGCCGGGAGAAGCGAGGCGATGAAGGTGATTTTCGGACTTGGAAAACACCGCAGCGGCAAGGTTTACCTCGATGGGAAAGAGGTGAAGATCAGTTCTCCGGTCGATGCGATGAAGAACGGGATTGCGCTTGTGCCGGAGGACCGGAAACTCGATGGACTGTATATGGTCCAGAATATCGCCTACAATACGACGATTGAGGTTCTGGAGACTTTCATGCATGGAATGAATGTCGATCAGAAGAAGGAAGAGGAGATTACACAGAAGTATATTGATATGCTTTCTATCAAAACGCCTTCGCAGGAGCAGAAGGTCGGGAATCTTTCAGGCGGAAATCAACAGAAGGTTATGATTGCAAGATGGCTGGCGACCAATCCGAAGATTCTGATTCTGGATGAGCCTACCAGAGGAGTCGATGTAGGTGCGAAGGCGGAAATCTATGCAATCATGAACGAACTGACAAAACACGGACTCACCATTCTGATGATCTCATCAGAACTTCCTGAGATTATCAATATGAGTGATCGTGTATACGTATTTTCAGAAGGGGTTGTCACAGGCTGTCTGGATCATTCAGAGGTCAGTCAGGAAGCCATCATGAAACTGGCAGCTTCGTGAGACGCGTCTTTGGATGCGTCGAACTTACAGCTTCCTGCAGGGGAGCCCAAATACCTGTGATGAAGGAGGATCCTAAATCATGTCCAAGAATATTAAAACCTATTTCCATGAGAATGCGGGCATACTGGCGGCTCTGGTTGCCCTGTGCATCCTGCTGGCAATTCTGCCTGCAACAAGCAAATCATTTGTCACGACAAGAAATTTCTTTAACGTGTTGAGGCAGGTATCCACAAATATGTTTCTTGCCTGTGGTATGACGATGGTCATCATCCTTGGCGGAATCGATCTGTCAGTCGGTTCCATCATCGCCCTGGCAGGCTGCGTGGAAGCGGGAATGGTCGTCCACCTGAACATGCCCCTTCCGCTGGCAATTCTTATCGCGCTTGCCATCGGTCTTGGTGTCGGCATGTTTACGGCTATGTTGTCTCTACAACAACAATTCCGGCATTCATCGTGACCCTGGCAACGATGAATATCTGCCGTGGACTTGCGTATGTTTATACAGGCGGATCTCCGGTCCGTGTCATGACAGACGCATGGAAGTTCATCGGCGCCGGTTATATCGGTCCGTTCCCGACACCCGTCATCATCATGATTGCCATTCTGATCATCACCGCAATCATCATGAACAAGACAAAACTCGGACGTCATATCTATGCAGTCGGCGGCAATGCGCAGGCAGCAGAGTATTCCGGAATCAACGTCCGCAAGGTGAAGTTTCTTGTACATTCTTATTCCGGACTGATGGCAGGTCTCGCGGGCGTTGTCCTGGCATCCCGCATGTACTCCGGTCAGCCGACCGCAGGAGACGGCGCGGAGATGGATGCGATCGCGGCAACCGTTGTAGGCGGAACCTCCATGGCCGGTGGTTCCGGAAAGATTGGCGGAACAATCATTGGTGCACTGATCATCGGTGTTCTGAACAATGGTCTGAATCTGATGAATGTCAACTCGTTCTGGCAGTATGTTGTGAAGGGTGTTGTCATCCTCGGCGCTGTCTATGTAGACTTTCTCAGAAACAAGAACAAAAAATGATTGAGGGGTTCAGGAAAGATGGAGAACAGGAAGATTGTGACAGCCGGCTATGTGTCACTTGCATCACGCCGTCGATCAGGGCTGCCTCCGGAATGACACTTCATGATATGATCCGCCCGGGGAAGCTGATCCAGGTCGGAAAGGCAACAGCCGCCCCGGGAGGCTGTGTGAGCAATACCGGCCTTGCGCTTCACAAACTTGGAAGTGACGTCAGCCTTGTTGCGAAGGTCGGAGATGATGCGTTCGGGCGGATTCTGACCGAAGAATACAACCAAAAAGGCGTAAGACCGGACTTCCTGGTATCGAAGGATACAGAGACCTCCTATACGCTTGTTCTGGCGGTCCCGGGCAGTGACCGGTGCTTCCTGGCAGATGCCGGCGCGAACGATACACTGACGGCAGATGAGCTGAGCTATGATGAGATCGGAAAAGCGCAGTATTTTCATTTCGGGTATCCGACCCTGATGCGTCAGTTCTATCTGAACGAAGGCAGCCAGACTGTGGAGATGCTGAAGAAAGTAAAGGCGCTCAGGCTGGTTACAAGTCTTGATATGGCAGCCATCGATCCGTCAAGCGAGGCCGGTGCACAGGACTGGAAGACGATCCTGGCGAATGTTCTGCCATATGTCGACTTCTTTGTCCCGAGCATCGAGGAGCTTTGCTTCATACTCGACCGGGATAAGTACAATTCCTGGCAAAAACAGTATCAGGATGATATCTGTATGCATCTTTCGCTGGGCCGGGATGTAATTCCGCTGGCACAGAAGGCGCTCGACCTGGGATGCAGAGCCGTCCTTCTGAAATGCGGGGCAGCCGGGTTGTACCTGAAGACGGGACCTAAAGAAGCGATGAAGCAGATCTCACCTCATTTTCAGGGAGAGGGCTGGGGCGGACTGTCAATCTTCGAGGACAGCTATGTTCCGGATCAGATTTTATCCGGGACGGGTGCAGGAGATACGGCGATTGCAGCCTTTTTGTACAGCCTGAGTCATGACTTCAGCCCGGAAACATGCCTGGAAATGGCGGCAGGGTGTGGCGCAATGTGCATTACGCAGTACGATGCGCTTTCCGGCCTGATTCCGGCGGACCAGCTTTTGGAAAGAATCCGAAGCGGCTGGGCAAAACAGAAGATGATTCACAGTGATGGAGGAAACGATATGCTGGTCACATTGAAGAGTATTCTGCGTCTTGCAGAAGCAGACAATAAGGCGATTGGGGCATTCAATGTCACAACGCTGGAAGGAATCCGCGCGGTGATCGCTGCCGCTGAAGAGACAGGGCAGCCAGTTATTCTTCAGTTTGCGAATGCCGCTCACAGCGGGTATATATCCCTTCATGAGATTGGACAGATCATGCTGCTGTATGCAGACGAAGCAAAAGTGCCGGTCTGCGTGCATCTCGATCATGGTGCCAATCTGGAGGAAGTGCATGAGGCGCTGGAACTGGGCTTTACGAGCGTCATGATTGATGGCTCCGCACTCCCCTACGAGAAGAATGTCGCTTTGACCGACGCAACGGTCGAGCTTGCGCAGGGATTCGGTGCATCGGTAGAGGCTGAGATTGGCTCCATGGGCAGGGAGGAGTTCCTGTCTGCGGGCGGATCGGAGGCCGATCTGGGTGAAAGCTCTTACACAGATCCGGATCAGGCAGCCCGCTTCGTGAAGGATACGGGCATTGATGCACTGGCCTGCTCCTTCGGGACGGTTCACGGCATTTATCTCAAGGCCCCTG
>USJM01000089.1 GCA_900555005.1 uncultured Lachnospiraceae bacterium
TGGAACGAGAAGGGTTGCCAGGGCGAGAACATGCGCGCCCATTTTTCCGTCTGTTCATACATTCGGATTGTTCTTCGAAAACACTGATCTGTCTGCTCAGTACAGATAATTTGCATTGACGTATCCATACAGGTTCAGCGACGGCGCATACACATACCAGTACTGGCTGTCCGATGCGTCGATGACCTGAACGGTCTCTCCCGTGTACAGCTTTCCGATCTCATTGGAGGCGTCATACGCCTTTGCCGTCCTGAGTGCCAGATACCCGCTCTGAACCGACACCGTCCAGCTTCCGAGCGAATAAGTGTAGAATGTTCCGCCGGTCAGATAATCCTTGTTCACATAGCCTTCCTGTCCGAGCGTCGGTGCATAAACCCACCAGTACCTGGAATCACTTGTATCCTCAATATAGACCGTATCACCGGTATAAAGCTTCCCGATCTCGTTGGAGGCATCGTAGGCCTTCGCCGTGCGAAGTGCCAGATACCCGCTCTGGACTCTTACGGTCATCGCATCGTAGGAAGGAAAACTTCCGTTCACTGCATAGAGATAATGCTGGTTTGTGTATCCAGTCAGCCCCAGCTTCGGAGAGTAGACCGTCCAGTAGTCCGGATCATTCATGTCAATCACATAGACCGTCTCCCCTGTGTACATCTTCCCGATCTCATTCGACGCATCGTAGGCTTTTCCGTTCCGAAGAGCCAGATAGCCGCTGTCAACCCTGACCGTCATCGCAACTCCTGCCACACTGTACGCAGGACTTCCGTTGACAGCAGTCAGGTACTTGCTGTTCACATAGCCATACTTTCCAAGTCCCGGCGCATACACATACCAGTAGACAGAATCCGATGTATCCGTCACCTGCACCTGATCCCCGGTGTACAGCTTTCCGATCTCATTGCTGTAGTCATAAGCCTTCGCCGTGCGCAGCGCCAGATACCCGCTGTCCACATGGACTGAATAGAGATTGCTCTGCGCCGCCTGTGCGCTGATTCCGCCGAACCCTCTGCCCCGAAGAAGCGCCGGTCCCTCAAGGATCATCAGCACCGTCAGAAGACTCACTGCCAGCGGCAGCAGCAGCTTTTTTTTGCGATCTGTCCTCATATCCTCTCCTCCTGTGTGAAGTCACATCTGAGTGTTACCTGTATCATTGCATATTTAAACAAGGGAGGCAAGCGATCGGAGGCAACCTTAAGAAAACTCACCGTCCGTGACAAACTTTCTTAAAATTGGGCTTTCTCATCCTGTCATTGTGTAGTACCATTACACTGCTCTGACAACCATTTCATCACACAGCGGGCTGATCGCCCGTTTCGAGAGGTACAATTCTTTGATTGCAGTCAAAATCTCTGATAACAGAGCCTTTCTGTCCGCACTCTTCACCCGCCCGGTCTTTGATACGTTCATCCTTGGGGAAGCCCAAATTACAACCTACACGACCTTCCGGATTGATGGGACCTGGCACCCGGCTTACTTCAGCGGCCCTCAGGACAAGCCATCTGCATCGGTGCCTCTGTCTGCGGGCAGGAGCCTGCAGACAGAGGCACCGATGCCGGGCAGGTATCTGAACACCTGTCTGCCGGCAGCGGGCATCGTATCGAAGCGTCTGAAAACGGCCGGCTGCGCATTCAGGAACCATCCTGGGCGCGAATCCGGCCAATTGTCCGCGCCATCGTCAGCGGAAAACATTCACCGCTCAGCTTCCGGATCATCCTGAAGATGCCGGACAAAGGCATTCAGAGCATCCTGACCTCCGGCGGTCTCTCCTGGAGTGTGGAGGATGTGAACGGCCTTTTTCTGAACATCACTTATCAGAATGAAGAGATTCTCTGTACAAGCGGTGTTTCACTGAAGCCCTTTACACTCGACAAATCTCTGGACCAGATCTGGGATGACATGATGCTCCGCTTCTTTGCCGCAAGGAACATCGCTGCAGAACCTCAGTGACAAAGTCCTGTATCATCATCTCCATTCGCCGCCATCTGCCGGCGGGGGGGGGGGCCCGCCCCCCGGCGGGCGTGTGGTGTCCAGTCCCACTCTCAGGCCGTTACGCTTCTGCCACAAGCAGCATCATCTCGTTGGATCTCCTGATAAAATCCGCCATCTCATCCGGCTTCAGAGGGCCATTTGCGATCGCTGCCAGATCATACAGCTGCTTTGCAAACAGGCCGGTGTGCGCTCCGTCCTGATGAGCCAGCAAATACTTCACAATTTTATTGTTTTCGTTCAGCGTCAGGGTCTCATCCGGGGCAAACATATCCGTATCCATGCTGCCGGAGCCGGCACTGTACATCTTCATCATGTCCTGCATGCGGCGGCCTTCCTCGGAGAGCGTCAGGACGGAGGATATATTCTCATCCTTCAGCTTCTCCACCCTGACCGTCAGCTTCTCCTTCTTCAGAGCATCCTTGAACAGTTTCTGAAGCTCCTCGGTCTCCTTTTTCAGGCTGTCGGCGTCACCCTCTTCTTTCAGAGAGCCGGTGACATCGGCATCGATGCGGCGGAAGGAAAGATTCTCATTCTGAGACTCCAGTTTGGAAATGTACGGCGTATCGATGTTCATCTTCATGACAACTGCATCCAGATTCTGTTCCTTGAACAGCCGGATGTACTGTCCCTGCTGAACCTCGTCTGTGACGTAATAGATGACCGTCTTCTCAGGCTTTTCTTTCTCGTCGCCAGACTTGTGTTCCTCTGTCCTGCCTTCTGCCGCCCGGTCAGCCTTCTCCTCATCGCTCTGGCTGTCAGCTTCCTTCTTCAGGTCCTCCGGATTTTCTGTGAAATCGACCGTATCATCGGCCTTCTTTGATTCCGCTGTCTTTGCAGATGTTCCGGCTCCCTCGACCGTTCCCTCCGCCGCTTTTCCGGATGCCTCTGACTGATCCTCCGCAGCCTCCTCCGCTTTCTTCGGCGCAACGTGCTCCAGATATTCCTTCAGCGTGAAATACTTCCCGTTGATGTCCTTGAAGAGCATATAATCCTTGATGTGCTCGTCAAACTTCTCGTCCTTCAGGCAGCCATACTTCAGGAACGGATTGATGTCATCCCAGTATTTCTCAAAGTCCTCGCGCTTTGTCTTGCACATGCCGACGAGCTTGTCCGCAACTTTCTTGGCGATGTAGTCGGACATCTTCTTCACGAAACCGTCATTCTGAAGTGCGGAACGGGATACATTCAGAGGGAAGTCCGGGCAGTCCACAACACCCTTGAGCGCAACCATATATTCCGGTACGATCTCCTTGACGTTGTCTGCGACAAAGACCTGATTGCTGTAAAGCTTGATGGTTCCCTCGATCGACTCGTATTCAGTGTTGATCTTCGGGAAGTACAGGATTCCCTTCATGTTGAACGGATAATCCATGTTCAGGTGGATCCAGAACAAGGGCTCACGGTAATCATTGAACACCTTGCGGTAGAAATCCTTATACTCGTCATCGGTGCACTGACTTGGAGTCTTCTGCCAGAGCGGGTGAATGTCAGAGATGGAGACCGGGCGCTTGTTGATCTTGACCATGTCCTTCGCAGGCTCGACCTCGACCGTCTTCTTGCCGCCTTTTCCGTCATCCTCCTCACGTGTCACCGCGTCATGATGAACCGGCCCGACGACAACGTCGTCCTCCTTCACCTCGTCCGGCTTTACTTCCTCGTACTCCTGCGGAGCACCCTCCTTGCTCAGGAAGATCTCAACCGGCATGAAGCTGCAGTACCGCTCCAGCACCTCGCGCATGCGGTATTCATTCGCAAATTCAAGATTGTCCTCATTCAGATGAAGCGTCACGCAGGTACCGACCTGGCTGTAGTCCCCATCGCCGATCGTGTAGGTGTCCCCGCCATCGCACTCCCAGTGAACCGGCTTTGCATCCTTCTGGTAGCTCAGCGTATCGATCGTGACCATATCGGACACCATGAACACAGAATAAAAGCCCAGTCCGAAATGGCCGATGATGTCATCCTTGTTTGCCTTATCCTTGTACTTTTCGAAGAACGCCGTCGCGCCGGAAAATGCAATCTGAGTGATGTACTTCTCCACTTCCTCTGCCGTCATACCAAGACCGGTATCGATGAACTTCACGGTCTTCTTATCCGGATTGACAAGAATCCGGATCGAATCTTTGAACTTGTCCGGATACTGATATTCTCCCATCATCTCCAGCTTGTGCAGCTTGGATATGGCATCACAGCCGTTCGATATGACCTCCCGGACGAAGATGTCCTTGTCACTGTACAGCCACTTCTTGATAATCGGCAGCATGTTCTCGCTGTTGATTGAAACATTACCCGTTCTGGTTTCCATATTGATTTCGCCTCCTGCATTTCATGAATTGGAAAGCGGTCATACCTGACCTTATATGCAGAGATTCTAGTTCTGCATGAGGCAAAAGTCAAGGAAAATTTAGCACTCATTTTTGGTGAGTGCTAGCAATTTGTATCTGCCCGGCATTCCGGCCTGCACAAAAAAGGGTCAGGAATCCGCTCGAAAGGATTCCTGACCTTGCCGTCACAGACGATTCATCCTGTTTTTTAGTTCTGACCGTCCGCCTGGTTATCGACTGCCTTCTCAGGCTCCGACGGGCTCTTTTCTTCCGCTGCGATCTCTTCTTCTGTGTGCTCTGCGGGAGTCTCCTCCTCCGTCACCGTCTCGGAAAACTCATCACCCGCGTCTTCTTCCGCTGCGGCAGTCTTCTGTTCCTCAGCCTTTTCCTTCATCTCAGCCTCAGCAGCTGCCTGCGCAGCTTTTGATTCCTCGATGGACCTTTGAATTGACTCGACCTTCCTTCCGGCCGCCTTGATTGACTCAATCTCATCAAGAAGATCCGGATCGGCGTCCTCTCTGTGAAGCTCCATATATCTGCGTCCGAACTTTTCAAACGCAACGGCCTCTTCCTTTCTTGCGTCCGCCAGCTTGAGTTTCAGGCCGCCAACCTCGGCAGCATTCTTTGCCCTGCCATAAGCAGTCCTTGCACCCATGCTCAGGGCATCCGCAACATTATTTCCAACCTCACTGATCTTGTCCCCCAGATCCGCGTCCTTCAGCTTTCCGGTCAGTTTATTGAGCTTTCCGCCCAGATCATCCAGCAATGACATATCGAGACCTCCTCCCTGTCACTCTATCCTGCATGCTTCCTAATTCCCGGATATGAACGTCATCACGCCTGTATCCGGATCAGCTCTCCATGATGATCACCGAAAATCGTCAGCTGTCAGAATCATTGTAGCACCTTCCAACTTCTATTGGAATCTGTACACAAACAAATCACAGTTTCGAATCATCCGGAAAGCTGCCGTTTTCCGCTTTCGCACGCAGACCCGTCTGCGGGTATCCCCCTTATACGACTGGATTGGATATAACTCCGATTGAAATGTATCCTGCGAGAATGGCTCCGATATCGGTCCCGATCGCTCCTGTTGTCCGTTTTACATCCGTTACGGTCACGTATCCATCATGCTCGATATAATAGTCGTGGTACATACACCAGTGATCCGGCACACGGTCATACAGGATTCCCTTCAGCTCGTTCAGACCCACTCTTGGGAAATTGACATTCCAGATCTGGCCAGCAGGGAGCTGTCTGTGAATCAGTTCTCCGGCGATCTGGTCCAGATACCGGTCTGCAGCCTCATCACATCCCGCCTGTTCCTGGGAAAAACAGACAGCCGGGATTCCATAGAGTACTGCTTCCATCGCGGCTCCGACCGTTCCTGAATAAACGATATCATAGCCTGCATTGGCGCCCGCATTGATCCCGGAAAACACAATATCGGGAAAATACGGATTCTGTTTAAAATACGCCTCCGTTCCGGCACCCTTCTCCCCGGCGTCCGGATCCAGCATCCCATGGACAACCGACCTGACGCAGTCTGCCGGCGTTCCGTCAAGACTGTAAGCCTTCACCCCCTTCACGGGAAAATCCGGCCTCTCCTTCAGTTCCATCGGCCGGTTCAATGTAATATGGTGCGACATCCCTGAACACTGGTTTTTCGGCGCTACCACCGTCACTGTCCCCAGTTTTGCCGCACAGGCCGCCAGTTTCACAATGCCCGGAGCGTCGATTCCATCATCATTCGTCACAAGTATTTTCAGCATTTTCGTCTCCGTTCCTTTCCTGGTTGTCCTGTTTTCCGTCATCTGCTCATCAGATGGCCCTGACTCTGCCTTCATAGAAGACACCCTGAATTATATATGCCAGCCCGCTCATATGCAAAGTGCAAATGCTTTTATCTCTGCCGTTCGGACTGCAGCGAAAGACCGGCTGAAATTCAGACGCAGACGCCACCGGCATCTTTTCTTCCAGCTGCATTGGTGATACACTTTTGACTGTTCATTCTGATTTCTGACCGGTCCGAAACGGGCCGGTACTTCGAAAGGATTCCTATGGAGGAACAACGTGTCTCACACAGCCGGCTGATGGCAGGCCTGTCCGGTTCCCGGTATGGCCTGTCTTCCAGCACGCTGAAGCTGTTTGCCTGCATCACGATGCTGATCGACCATACCGGCGGTTCTGTTGTCCTGCAGCTGCTGAATCAGCCCGCCATCCGGGCAAATGCCGCCCGTTACAACCAGATTCTGTCCGTCTATACCGTGATGCGTCAGATCGGGCGGCTTGCGTTTCCCATCTTCTGTTTTCTCATCGTCGAGGGCTACTATCACACGCACGATGTCCGCAAATATATGGAGCGGCTCTTTCTTTTCTCACTGATCTCCGAGATTCCGTTTGACCTGGCCCTCAAGCCCGGCTGGTTCTACCCGCTGAAACAGAATGTTTATTTCACGCTCCTGATCGGACTTTGGACCATCTGGACGATGGACCAGTTCCGTTCCCGGAGAATGCTCCGGCTGGTCATTGCCCTGTGCGGAATGACCTTCGCGAGGGGGCTCATGACCGATTACAGCTTCCGGGGTGTTTTCCTGATCGTTGTCCTGTACTTATTTCATGATGAACGGCTGGTTCAGTGCTTTGCAGGCGCCGCCGCGATCGCCTGGGAAACATATGCCCCGCCTTCGTTTATTCTCTGCTACCTGTACAATGGAAAGCGCGGTCTGCGGCTGAAATACTTTTTCTACCTTTTCTATCCTGTTCATCTGATGATTCTCGGTCTGATCAGATGGCTCTGTATCGCAACTATCACATAAGTCTGAAGTGTCTGTCATTTGCAAAAAAAGGGGGGCCCCGGCGCGCGCCCGGCAG
>USJM01000090.1 GCA_900555005.1 uncultured Lachnospiraceae bacterium
CATGCAGTGGATTCCATCAGAACCATGAGAAGGCAGAGCCTTGAGAAGAAAGCAAGTGCGGCTTAACAACTGGAATCATTTCGTACCATCCGGTTGTCAGGTTAGGGGTGTTAGGAGTTTCAAACCACACCAAACCTACACCAGAACTACACCAAAGCAACCGGAGCAGACCTGCCCGGAGATTGTGGTTGTACAAAAACTGTGTCAGAATTTATATCCGAGAATTGAAAGAACAGGGAAGCGCATCGTTTCCCGGAGAGAGGCACGGAAGCGCTCCGAGCCTCTTTTTTTGTGAAGGCGGTGAGCCGAAACGTGTAGGGCAGGGATAATCTGCCCTGATCGATCAGCTTGCATAAAAATAGAACCCTTGGATTGTGCAGATTTCATGAAAATGAACAGAAAGACATGAAAATATATTGACAATTAAAACAGAATAACGTATATATTCAGTATGCAATCGGTTGCACGATTGCATATATTTTACAACGTTCATGCAAACGGTTGCATTAAGAGGTGAGATTCGGACGGCAGACAGCAGGAGGAAATCAATATGGCAGCGACGATCAAGGATATTGCAAAGATGGTTGGTGTGTCTCCTTCCACGGTGTCAAGGGTGGTCAACCGGACGGCTCCGATATCGGAGGAGACCCAGGAGAAGATCAGGGAGGCGATGAAGAAGCTGAACTACCATCCGAACAGTACAGCCAGAAACCTGGCAAGCGGTGCCTCCTGCACCATCGGGCTTGTGATTGACGCAGCGGACGAAGGAACCTTCGCGAACAGTTTTTTCAATCGGAGTGTATATGCAATCGAGAAGGTTCTCCAGGAACATTCCTACAGCCTTCTGATCACAAACAATCGTCCAGGCTCTTCGATCCGGTCGCTGGTCTATGAAAAGCGGGTGGACGGGCTGATTATTCCCCCGACAAGCCTCGATGAGGAGACTGTAAGGTTTTTGGAGGAAGAGCATTTTCCTTTTGTTGTACTCGGAGAGCCGGCAATCGATCAGATGCGGATGACCTGGGTGGATGTCGATAACCGGAGAGGGAGCAGGGAGGCAGTTTCCCACCTTAGCCAGCAGGGGTTTCGCAGGATTGTCATGATTGTCAGAAACGACAGGACGGTTTTTGCCAGAAATCGTATTCGCGGCTATCAGGACGGTGTGGCAGAAATATGCTCCCCACAGGTGATCTGCGTGGAGGAGCCGGACGGGCGGAGGAGCCGTCCTGAACAGGAAGATGCTGAATTCTGGACGGACGGACAGGCAGCGAAGATGGAACAGCTGGCTGTCAGACTTGTCAGCGAGGGGAAGGCAGATGCCTTTTTGTGCGCTGACAATGAGATTGCGTACCATGTGCTGCGCGCCCTTCACGGAGCCGGATGCCGGGTGCCGGAGGATGCCGGAGTGGTGACTTTTGATAATTATCCGCTGGCGCCTTTTATGGATCCGCCGCTTACGGCGGTGGATGTGGATACATCCAGACTTGGGAAGGCTGCGGCAGAGCTTCTGATACAGAGCATACATGAGGCAGACAGATCGCCCAGACAGGTGCTGGTCGGTACCAGCCTGATCAGGCGGATGTCATCAGCGGGAAAGGAGGTTCAATGATCAGAGAAGCAGTCAGGCATACCGGGACATACCCGGATGTTTATCTTCAAAACCGCAGAACGCTGGTTTTCAGGATACGGACTGCCAGAGCAGATGTACAGCGCTGCACCTTGTTCTGCTTTGCAAGGACAAAGCCGGAAAGGATCCGGGAGATTCCGATGCTGTGGGAGTACCGGGATGAGCTGTTTGACTATTACGCGGCAGCCGTCACGTTTCACCAGATTGCCCGGTATCAGAAGTATTATTTCCGGTTTGACGATGCCTTGTACTATACAGCGCATGGTTTTTCGCAACGCTGTCCGACGGATGGCTTCTTCGAATTCCTGTACGCGAACACGACCGATGTCGTCACAGTGCCGGCATGGGCGAGGGGACAGGTATTCTATCAGATCTTTCCGGAACGGTTCTGCAACGGAGATCAGGGCAATGACCCGGATGGGTGCATGCCGTGGGGCAGCTCTCCGGACAGAGAGCATGATATGGGAGGTGATTTGAGGGGAATTATCAGGAAACTGCCGTACCTGAAGGAACTTGGCGTGGATTGTCTCTATCTGAATCCGGTCTTCAAGGGTGATTTCAACCACAAGTATGCAACGACAGACTACTTTGAGGTCGATCCGCAGTTCGGAACCAATGAGGATCTGAAGGAACTGGTGGAGCGGGTTCATGCGTCCGGGATGCGGATTATCCTGGATGGGGTGTTCAATCACTGCGGGATTCATTTTGAGCCATTCCAGGATCTGCTGAAAAACCAGGAGCACTCCCGCTACAGGGACTGGTTTTTCGTCACGGATTTTCCATTTGACATCACTCACCATGACTATGAGTGTGTTGGTGCGTACAAGTATATGCCGAAGCTCAACAGCGGGAATCCGGAAGTTCGGGCGTTCATCCTGCGCGTGATGGACTTCTGGGTATCGGAATTCAAAATCGATGGGTGGCGGCTGGATGTTGCTGATGAGGTCGACGAGAGCGTCTGGGAGATGGCGCGGATCGTGCTGAAGCAGAAGTATCCGGATATGCTTCTATTAGGGGAGACCTGGGGGAGCGGACTGCGGCTGATGAACGGCACGCAGATGGACAGCATCATGAATTATGTGTTTCGGGATGCGGTCCGGGACTTCATCGCACTTGGAACAATCCGGGCGGAGGAATTTGACGCCAGAATCCAGAGGATGCTGTCCGACTATCCGGCGGACATGGATCTTTCGATGTTCCTTCCACTCGGCAGCCATGACACAGAACGGTTTCTGACGCTGTGCGGCGGCGACCGGAGGAAGATGGCGCTGGCGGCCGTCCTCCAGATGAGCTTTATGGGCTCGCCATCCATCTATTATGGTGATGAGTGCGGTATGGAGGGGGGAAATGATCCGGATTGCCGAAGGTGCATGATCTGGGAGGAAAGCCGGCGGGACCGGAAACTTTATGAGCTGTACAGGAAGCTGATCCGCCTTCGGAAGCAGGAGATGGCTCTTCGGACGGGACGTCAGAGAACCATGCTTTGCGGGAAGGATGTATACGGGTATTTCCGTGGTGAAGGACGGGATGCCATCTATATTCTGATCAATGCAGGCGGGACTGACCATGATCTTCGGGTCCCGGTCGTGTCAGAAGGACGTTACAGGGTACTGCTGCAGACCGGTGCGGGGCAGCAGGAAACGGAGCTTTTCCAAACGGAAAAGGGAGGTCAGCAGCATTTTTTGAATGAAGAAGTGATCCATTACAAGGGATACCTGAATGTGACACTGGCATCGTATTCGGCGGTCATGTTCAAGGAAGAACAGACAAAGGAGGGAAACTTATGAAGAAGTGTTCAGGCAGAATCCAGACAGCCATCCTCTCGGCAGCGATGTGCATGGCGCTGGCAGGCAGCATGACAGCAGGAGCGGCTGAATCCTCAGTGAAGGATGAGGATTCAGTCAAAACGCAGGCATCCGGTACAGAAGCTGCGGCTCCGTCTGAAGAAGTTACGCTGAACTTCTGGCACCATTATAGCGCACAATCGCCGGAGAATGAAACACTGATGAAGGACCTGATTCCGAAGTTTGAGGAGGAGAACCCCGGGATTACAGTCAATGCGGTCTCCCACGAGTGGGCGGATCTTCATGACAAGATCCTGATCAGCGCCCAGTCCGATACCCTGCCGGATGTCGCAAGGCTGGACAGCGCCTGGGTGCCGGAATTCCAGAAGATGGGGATCCTGGTACCACTGAACAAGGAAATGAGTGACTTCGGAGATGTCTCCGGCGGGCTTCTGGAGAGCGCCATGACGACAGCGCAGATCGGGGAGGATTTCTATGCGCTGGCGCTGAATACCAACACGAAGATCCTTTATTACAACGTCCAGGGACTGAAGGATGCAGGTGTGGAAGTGCCAAAGACGATGGATGAGTTCGCAGAGGCCTGCCGGAAGCTTTCCGGAACCAACCAGAATGGCCAGCAGGTATGGGGGTATGACGAGCCTGGCCTGTCCGGCTGGAATCTCTGTCCGTTTATCTGGAGCATGGGAGGAGCCATCACGAATGAGGACCAGACGAAGGCAACCGGATATCTGAACGGGGAGAAGACGGTTGCGGCGATCCAGATGTTCGCAGATCTTGCAAAGGAAGGCGCGATTACCGGCTGGAACAGCGGAGACATCCCGATGACAGACGGGTTCGGCACAGGGCGCTATATGATGCTCCTGGAAGGACCTTGGAAGGTTTCGGAGCTTGCCGGTGCATATCCGGACTTTGAGTATGGCGTCGCACCGGTTCCGGCAGGAGAGGGTGGTTCGGTCTCTGTTCTGGGCGGAGAGGACATCGGGATGTTCAAGTCTGCCCACAAGGACGCGGCATGGAAGTTTATGAAGTTTATGACCAGCGAATATGCACAGGAAGCCATGGCAAAGTGCGGTCAGATTCCCTGCAGCAAGGAAGCGCTGGAAAGCGATACGGTCAAAAAGGCTGATTTTGCGCCTTACATCGAGCAGCTCAAGACGGCAAAGTCCCGTCCGACGGTTGCAAGCTGGTCTGAAATCGACAGCAAGCTGTCAGAAGCTGTCACGAGTGTCGTCAATGGTGACACCACGGCACAGGATGCCATGGACAATCTTGCGGCGGAAGTCGATCAGCTGCTGGCGGAAGAGTAACCGGTAATCTGCCTCTCCTGGATTGCAGGTTACATGATGGGGCAGCTGCAGGGATGGGATCATCCTGCAGCTGCCCCGGGCTTTAAGGGGACTGATGCATGATGAAACTGAAAGGCTGGAATAAAGTGCGGGCTCTGGCGCTTCTGCTGCCGGGACTGCTGATCTTTGGCGTCTTTACTTTTTACCCGATTGTCAGGCTCTTCTGGATGAGCTTTTTTAAATGGGATTTCGGTTCATTTTTCGACCAGAAATTCATCGGATTTGAAAACTATCGAACAGTTCTGAGTGATCAAAACTTCAGGGTGGCGTTCACCAATACCATCGTCTATACACTTGTGACCGTCCCGGCGCAGATGATTCTCGGACTGCTTGTTGCGATGCTGATCAACTCGATCACCCATGCGAAGATCTTTTTCCGTGTAGCATACTATCTTCCGGTGATTACTTCCTGGGTCATTGCCTCCCTGGTTTTTAAATATGTTTTTAATACGGAAGGCATGCTGAATTATTTTCTGACAAATGTGATTCACATAACTTCTCAGAATGTCCACTGGCTCGATTCCAGATGGGGTGGCATGACGGTTGCCATGCTGCTGGGAATCTGGAAGGGGATCGGCTGGAACATGGTTGTCTTCCTGGCGGCGCTGCAGCAGGTGCCGCAGTCCTTGTATGAGTCCGCGTCGATGGACGGCGCCGGAGTCTGGCAGCGGTTTGTCCACGTGACGCTGCCGGGAATCAGAGGAACCATCCTCTTTGCGCTTGTCATGCTGACAATCGGAGGGTTTAACGTCTATACATCTACCAAGCTGATCACGGACGGAAAGCCGGGGCATGAGACGGAGGTTGTTCTGACATGGATGTATTACAAGGCGTTCAGCAGCGGAAAATTCGGCTATTCGGCAGCGCTGTCCTTCATCATTGCACTTGCCCTGGCGGTTTTGGCAGTTGTACAGTTCCGGCTTATGCAGAGGAAGGAGGATGACTGAACCATGGAAAAGAAGAAAACAGCTTTCTGGGTGTACCTCCTCCTGATGGCCGGAATGGTGATCGTTGTCCTGCCGATGGTGTATATGATCAGTACCTCGCTGAAGCCGAATGGGGCTCTGTACGAGTATCCGCCGAAGTTCTTTCCGAAGCTGAAGGAAATCACGCTGGAAAATTACAGGTACGTCCTCTCGCAGGGCAGATTCCTGCATAACTTTCTGAACAGCGTCCTCGTTTCTGTGAGTACGGTTGCCCTGTCGGCAGTTGTATCCTCCGCGCTGGCGTTCTGTATCGCACGTTTCCGGTTCCCGGGAAGGAGACTTCTGTTTGCCTTCATCATCCTGACGATGATCATTCCCGGAACGACGATGATTGTGCCGCAGTATGAGCTGGCGGTGAAGCTCCATACGATCAACAGCATCGGCGGGCTGATTCCCTTCTACACAGCCTGGGTCATCCCGTATTCAACATTTATGATCAAGGGATTCGTGGAAAACATTCCGCGGGAACTGGATGAAGCCGCCTATATCGATGGCGGGAATGTTTTTACCGTGTATTTCCATGTAGTGCTTCCGCTTGCAAAACCCGGGATCGCCTCAATCTCGATTTTTAATTTTCTGACAGCATGGGAGGAATTTCCGTGGGCGAACACGGTCATCAATGATGACATGAAGCGGACACTGCCAATTGCCATCTCCGGGTTCTTCGGCCAGCACCAGTTCACGCAGTGGGGATATGTGTTCGCCCTGTCGGTCTTCAGCCTGATTCCGATCCTCATTGTCTTCATTTCCTGCCAGAAGTTCTTTGTGAAGGGGCTCACAGCAGGAAGCGTGAAAGGATAATTATGTTGCTATGACAACGTAAAAGTTGTTAATTCCCCATTATAATGCCACCATACAGTTGAGACATACAGGTGACAGCGGAAAATGTAGAAGAGGTGGCATATGGTGGAAAGTAAGTTTGTAGATGAGACGACACTGATCGGTGAGCTGGTGAGCCAGTACCCGGAGACGACAGATGTTCTGCTCGGAATCGGCATGCACTGTCTTGGCTGCCCCCGCCCCCCCGGGGCGGGCCCCCCTTTCGTTTTACGGTGGCGGGATCGTTATCGGTCGGCGTAGAGCGCCTGCGCCAATGCATCCAGTCCCGCTTCGCCCGGGAGTTCCGGATAGGCTGCTCGCAATGCACGGGCGAATTCGTCGGCCGTCCCGTTTGCGGCCAGCAGTCGTTTCACGCATTCCAGATAGTCGATCTTGAAGCGCACGGCATCGGCCCCGGCCGCTCCGCCGTGTCCGCCGATAAAGAGCTCGGCGCCCGATGCGAGCGCCCGACGGGCCTCGGCGATCTCGGCGTCGACGGCTGCCGGCGGGGAGATTTGCAGGGAATTCGCGTGTGGCTTCGCGGGGCCTGATTGGG
>USJM01000091.1 GCA_900555005.1 uncultured Lachnospiraceae bacterium
AAGAACGCGCAGCTCGTCATCGTTAAAGTGGATGCCGTGCGCAAACCAGACGTCCGGTCCGAGCCAGCCGAGGCTCTCCATGTAGGCGACCGGCCTCAGGCCGAAGTGTTCGAGCGTGAAGTGCTCTTCATCCTTTGTTTCGCACAAATGCGTATGAAGCCGGACATGGCAGCTTCTCGCGAGCTTCGCGCTTTCCCGCAGAAGATCAGAGGAAACTGAAAACGGAGAACAGGGTGCCAGGGCGATGCGGTGCATGGCCGTAAAGGAATTGTCCTGATATTTTTCCACCAGCCGGACGGAGTCCTTCATGATCTCATCGACGCTCTGTACGACAGAATCCGGCGGGAGCCCTCCGTCTTTTTTGGACAGATCCATGGACCCTCTGGAAAAATGCATTCTTGCGCCGAGCGTTTCTGCGGCCTGCCACTGCGCTGCCAGCAGGTCACCGCCATTCTTCGGGAATACATAGTGGTGGTCAAAGATGGTCGTACAGCCGTTCTTCATCAGTTCGCCGATTCCGACGAGTGAGGAGAGACGAATGGTGTCTTCGTTCAGATTCTTCCACACCTCGTACAGGGTGGTGAGCCAGTCGAACAGTTCCATGTTCTGAACCTGCGGCAGGTTCCGGGAGAAGATCTGGTAGAGATGATGGTGCGCGTTTACCAGCCCCGGATAGCAGAGCATGCCTGTGCCGTCGATTACCGTATCATATCCCGTTTTGTCTGTATCGCTGTTTGAAGCATCAGATGTGGTGCTGTCACCGGATTGAACCTCCGGAGCGCTTTCATGAGGACGAATTGCGCATATCTTCCCCTCTTCACAGACCAGATCGACATGGTGGTAGACATGATCATCGTTGTCACAGGAAACAAGTGCTTCAATATTCTTTACAAGAAGCCTGCTCATCACAATACTTCCTTTCCAGATTGCAGATCATGGCCGATTATGAGCCAGTTGTTTCAAACTGATGGCTGTCTGACATACTTGAGCAGACAAGTTTGATTCATCAGCCTCATCGTAGCACACAATGAAAATGATTGGAAGACTGTCAGACAAAAATTCAGAAATTCGGGAATGGAACCGGGATGTAATATCTGGTATATTCAGGCTATATCTGAGGCCGGGACAGCAGCCGGAGAGGGGAGAGTCTTTCATGGAGGAAGAGCAGAAGACAGGCGGACAGACAATCGAAAATAACGGCATCAATGAGAAGCCGGGCGGGAGCCAAGCAGCCTCCGATGCGGAGAAAAGGGCGCCGAAGCAGGAGAAACACTTCCGGGATCGGATACCGAATAATCACAGATACAGCGTGATCTCATTCTATGTGGTTTTTACAGTTGTTGTGATCTTCATTCTGATCAGGATCGGGGATAATCTGGACAAGATTGCCCTGGCTCTCGGCGCGGGGTTTCACTGGATGAGGGTGATCTTTGTGCCGCTGGCGCTGGGATTTGCGCTGGCCTATCTGTTCGCACCGATTGTACGTTTTTTCAGGCGGAGGCTGGAGAAGCTTCCTTATTACCGGAAAAGAAATAAAAGTGGGCTTGGGGGAGCGGTCGCGATCACCTTTCTGATCGTAGCAGCAGCGCTGGCACTGGGACTGACATTCCTGATTTCCGCATTTACACATGAGCTGACGGTTGTCAGCTTTGACAGCATTACCAATTTTATCAATGGGATCTCGAAATCATTCAACGATGTCTACGCACAGCTGAAAAGATGGTCAGAGCAGATGAACATTTCCTCGGATGCGCTCGCGAAGGTTACGGATACGATTACGTCGTGGGCAGGGAATCTTGCTGCTCAGGCCGGAGATGCAGTCAGTGATGCGCTCTCTCATCTGACAGGTTACCTTGCAAATGGAGTCTTCGCGGTTATCTTTGCTGTGTATTTTTCGCTTGATGCCGAGGGATTGAAGCGGTACTGGAAACGGTTCTTCCGGTCTGTTTTTCCGGAAAAAGCGACAAATGTAATGCGGACAGCGGTGCGCGTGCCGACAGGGTTTTCTCCGGATATATTCGCGGGCAGCTGCTCGATGCGCTGTTTATGATGGTGGTTGTGAGCATCGCCCTTTTGCTTTTGAATGTGAAGTTTGCCGTCATCATCGGTGTGCTGACGGGGATCGGGAACCTGGTGCCGTATGTGGGCCCATTTGTGGCGTATGGATGCACGGGTTTTGTCGGAATTATGAGCCAGGACTGGGAAAAACTGATCGTCAGCATCATCGTCGTGTTTATTATTCAGACCATTGATGGAGACATTGTGAATCCGAAGCTTCTGAGTCATGCGGTGAAGGTCCATCCGATGCTGGTGATCATAGCCTTGCTTCTGGGAAGCAAAATCGGAGGATTGGCCGGGATGATTCTGGCTGTCCCGGTGGCAGCACTTCTGAAACTCTGGCTGGATCGATGGGTCGGTATCATGGAAGGGAGAAAGCTGCGGCAGAGGGGATGAAAATAAAGCCGGGATGGGTTGCGGACGGCCCGTGCAGAGGCGCTGGCCGGAGCTGAAATAGATCGGGCAAATTCCGGCCTGGCGGGTGGCGAAAGTGCGCCGGCTGGTTGAGAATACAGACAGAATCGGGTACAATAGACTCAGATTAAGATATGGAAAGGAAGCAGTTTCAAGATGTCAGAAAAGAAGCGTAAAGTAATTCTGACCGGTGACCGGCCGACTGGCCGTCTTCATATCGGCCATTATGTCGGATCCCTGAGAGAGCGTGTGGTGCTTCAGAACAGTGGTGCGTTTGATGATGTTCTCATCATGATTGCAGACGCGCAGGCGCTGACCGACAACTGGGATAATCCGGAGAAGGTCAGGAGCAACATCATGAATGTCACGCTTGACTACCTGTCAGCGGGAATAGATCCGGAAAAGTCGCATATTCTCATTCAGTCTCAGATTCCGGAACTGCCGGAGCTCACCCAGTACTACATGAACCTGGTCACGGTTCAGAGACTGCAGCGCAATCCGACGGTTAAGGCAGAGATCAAGCTGAGAGGCTTCTCTGAGCATGAGGAGAGCCAGGGAACGCCGGTTGGCTTCTTCTGTTATCCAATCTCGCAGGCGGCGGACATCACGGCCTTCCGCGCGACGGTTGTCCCGGCAGGGGAAGACCAGGAGCCGATGGTCGAGCAGACAAGAGAGATTGTCAGAAAGTTCAATTCCATTTATGGAGAGACACTGGTGGAGCCGGAGATTCTGCTTCCGAAGAGCGCTGCTTCCCGCAGGCTCCCCGGGACAGACGGCAAGGCGAAGATGAGCAAGTCTCTCGGAAACTGCATCTATCTTTCAGATGATGAGAAGACGGTAAAAGCCAAGGTCATGAGCATGTTCACAGACCCGGGACATCTGAAGGTTTCTGATCCGGGAAAGACAGAAGGCAATCCGGTGTTCATCTACCTGGAGGCATTTGCGGGAGAGGACGCGCCGAACGCAAAGCAGCTGTTTGAGGAGTATGCACCGGATTATCAGAACCTCAGCGAGATGGAGGAGCATTACAGAAGAGGCGGACTCGGGGACGTGAAGGTGAAGAAGTTCCTGAACAACGTGCTGGAGGAAGCGCTGCGCCCGATCCGGGCACGCCGCGCCGAGTACGAGAAAGATCTTCAGTCGGTCACTGAGATCCTGAAGGACGGCACAAAGTATGCGGAGAACATCGCCGCTCAGACACTGAGCGACGTCAAGAAATCCATGCAAATCAACTACTTCAGTGCATAAGTCCAGTCGCTGTGCGAACTCGCACGACGCGCTTGCGCGTCAGAGCGAGTCCGCACAAGCGACGACAACAGAGATGAGCGCGGAGCGCCGCGAAAGCGGAGTACATGAAGGGAGGGAGTTTATGGAAAGCAAGGGAAAAGTCCGAAGGCTGCTGTTTTTGACGGTCATCCTGACAATGCTGATGGCGGGCTGCACGTATGCGGCGAGCCTGTCATCGAGGACGTACACACTGTCACCGCAGGGGTATATCGCCTGGTCCGACTTCAGCGTCCCGTCCAGCGAGACGGTGATGATCAACATCTCTTCTTCCACGGTGAACAGGGCGGGACTGACACTGAAAACGCTCAATGCCCTGAAGTATGAAATCCTGAATCTTTCGAATGGAACAGTCGCCGGAACCTATACCCGGTTTGGCGCCCAGCGATATGTTCAGGTCAAGTCCTCCAGGTATCAGGTCTATGACCGGATCAGTGTGACACTCCCGGCAGGGAATTACCGGTTCCGTGTAACCGATACGGAGGCGGTCCGGCAGCCGCTCCTGGTGTCCTATGCTGTGACGGACAACCGCGCGGAAGCGGGGCCCGCCTATATCCTCTCTTCGGAGATCACTGTTACGGCGGGAAAGACGGTTCTGGTTCCGACCCGGAACAATCAGGGCGCCCTGGTCAAAGTATCTGCAGCGAAGTCTTCCAATAAAAAGATCGCGAAGGTGTCGGTATCTGGAACGAACCTTTCTGTGACGGGCGTGTCAGCCGGTACCTGCAGCATTTCGGTGAATACCAGAAGAAGGTCCGGACATTCAAGGTGACTGTTCAGACAGGAAAACCGGAATTCCAGGCCTATATCAAAAACATTTCTAAAAGCAGGAAGTATATGTATGTCCGCATTCATAACGCGGGAGATAAAACGATTTCGTTCTACAGCGCATATGCGGCTGAATACACGGTCAACAAATCGGACAACAATTCCGCAGCGTCTGAAAAAATAGCGAAGCTGAAGATGGTCGGCCGGAAGCGGATTGATATCCAGCCAGGCAAATGGGCAACCGTGAAGCTGATGCGCAGGAGCGGGCTGTTCCCGAGCCAGAATCTTTTCGCGAAGGAGGTCCGGCTGAGATTCCGCTGCGAAGGGGTCAAGTACACGGCGGCGATCGAGGACAGCTGGCTGGATGGACAGTATCATCTCCGGAAGGTGACGGCGCCCTGGTACCCGGCCTATTCTGCCCGTAACAACTTCAGAGCAGCATGAACGCAAGGTGATACAGACCTCTTGCATTTCCGGCAGCTTTTTCATACAATGAACCCGGCAATTTAATAATGGGAGAAGAGATTCCAGTCGATAGGAGACAAGCAATGAATAAAAAATCACTTGCTGCTCTGCTGGCTGTCTTCGTGCTTGCGGGTTCACTTGGCACTGTCTGCCTTGGAGCTACGACTGAGACGGAGGCTTCCAGCGACGGAGATGTTGCTTCTTCCGGGGACACCGGGATTACGATCGGTCTGCCCCAGGACCTGGATTCGAGTCTTGACCCGTATCAGATAACGGCTGCAGGAACCAGAGAGGTCATGTTCAATGTGTTTGAAGGGCTTGTAAAGCCCGACAAGGACGGAAATTTCAAGGACGCTGTCGCGTCGTCCCACGAGGTTTCGGACGACGGTCTGACCTACACTTTCACGCTCAGGGATGGTGTGAAGTTCCACAATGGAGAGAAAGTGACAGCGGATGACGTTCTCTATTCGTTCAAGACCTGCGCCGATACCACGGTTAATTCTTCTGTGGCGTCGGCGCTTTCTGATATTGCGGACGAAAAGGCGGACGGAGGGACCGTCATCATCACGCTGAAGAAGCCGCTGAGCAGTTTTCTGAGCGCAGTTTCAAGCGTATCCATCGTTCCTGCAGACTATTCCGACCAGGCGTCTGCACCGGTCGGGACCGGCCCGTACAGGTTTGTGTCCCGCTCGGTGCAGGACAACGCCGTGTTTGAGCGCAATGACGACTATTACGGAAAGCTGCCGCAGATAAGGACAGTGACTTGTAAGATCTTCGAGGACAACAATGCGCTCTTCACTGCCCTGAACGCGGGGGCGCTGGATATGGCGTTTCACCTGACAGTGGACCAGACAAAGAATCTCGCGAATGGCTACAAGGTCACAGAAGGGGAAATGAATCTGGTTCAGGGGCTCTATCTGAACAATGCGAAGGCGCCATTTGACGACGAGAAGGTTCGTCAGGCGCTATGCTGCGGAATCGATGTGGATTCGATTCTGGAGCTCACGGAGGACGGACACGGCGCGAAACTCGGAAGCTCGATGTACCCCAGTTTTAAAAAGTACTTTGACGACAGCCTCACCGATGCCTATCCGTACGACCCGGAGAAGGCCCAGCAGCTTCTGGCTGATGCGGGAGCCCAGGGGCTGAGCTTCACGATCAAGGTACCTGGCAACTATACACAGCATGTAGACACTGCGACGGTCATCGCGGAGCAGCTGTCCCAGATCGGTGTGACGGCAGACATCGAGCAGGTCGACTGGGAAACCTGGCTGAGTGATGTGTATCAGAACCGCGATTTCGATGCAACGGTGATTGGTTTTGATGCAGCGTATCTCAGTCCGGACGCGCTGCTTCAGCGATGGATGTCAGACGATGCGACAAACATGATCGGGTACAGCAATCCGGACTATGATGCTGTCATGAAGAAAGCACAGTCGACAACCGATGACAAGGAGCAGACCGCGCTGTACAAGCAGGCGGAAAAGCTCCTGTCTGACACAGCCGCGAATGTCTACATCCAGGATCTGGCGGACTTTGTCGCCCTGAACCCGAAGTTCACAGGTTACACGCAGTATCCGCTTTACGCGCTGGATTTTTCCGCGCTGAAGCTGGCGTAATCTGCGGAGACGGTCATCCGATCCGGCCGGCAGCGGTTTTTGCGAGGAGAGAGCATGAAGGTTTTACTGAGAAAAATACTGAATCTCATGATCGCATTATTGATTGTCACATTGCTCACTTTCCTCGCACTGCAGGTCATTCCCGGAGATCCGGTGACAAAGATGCTTGGCGCGGATGCAACAGCGGCGCAGGCGGCACAGCTCCGCGCCAGGCTGGGGCTGGATCAACCAGTTCTGGTCCGGTACGGCCGATGGCTTCTTTCATTTCTGAAGGGTGATCCCGGGATGTCCTACAGCTACAGCATGCCTGTTGCGGAGATGCTGAAGGGAAAACTGTCTGTGACAGTGATCCTGACCGCCCTGTCATTCGTCATGACGGTGCTGATTTCGATACCGCTCGGGATTCTGACTGCAAAGTCAGAAAGCGTACGGGTGAATCATCTCTTTCTGATCATG
>USJM01000092.1 GCA_900555005.1 uncultured Lachnospiraceae bacterium
ATGGAACCGACATTGATTCCCTGAGCCTTCGCCATGTTCGGATTGCAGCCCGTTGCGCGGATACCCGACCCGATCTCTGTCCCGAAGAACCAGTACATGATGCAGATGATGGCAAAACAGATAATACCGCCTGACAGAATCGCCATCGGGATCTTCCGCATGGTGACAACCAGATGATATTTGTCAACCGACACGACCTGGTTTGCCTTTCCGCCCATAATCCTCAGGTTGACCGAATACAGAGCGATCTGCGTCAGGATGCCGGCGAGGATCTCCGGGATACCAAGCTTTGTGTGGAGCAGCCCTGTCGCAAGCCCCGTGACCATGCCCACCAGAAACGCCAGAAGAAGCGCTGCCCAGGCAGGGACGCCGCCTGTGATCAGCATAACTGCCGTCGCGCCTCCTGTTGTGAAGGAACCGTCAACAGTCAAATCCGCGAAATTCAGCAGCCGGAATGTCATGTAGCACCCACCGCCATGATTCCCCAGATAATTCCCTGTGCGATGTTGCCCGGCATAGCGGCAAACAGCCGGAGCGGGCTCAATGCGAGTAAACTCATGGGTTTCTATCCTCCTGCGTCCTGAATCGTGTCGGGCTGAAAAGCTCAGTCCATGCCGCCCTGGCCTTTCTCCCCGGAAAGCCCCTGCCGGCTTTGAAAAAGCCGCAGCAGCTGCCCGCACGCGGGGCGCCTCTCTGCGGCCTTTCCCTATACGTCTTAATGAATATACTGTCAAATCCGTGCGAAAGTCAACCCTCCGGATTCCGGCTGGTGTGCCCGCATGGCGTCCCTTACTCCGCCTCGGTTGCAGCCTCGGTCTCCGCCTCTGTCTCGCTCTGAGAACCGATTGCCACATAGTCCGACGGAACCTTGATGCCAAGGGCATCGCAGAGCTCTGCGTTGTACTCCTTCGTCACGTTCGGGGCAAACTGGACCTCCATCGAGGAGATGTCCGCGCCCTTCTTCAGAATCTGGTATGCCATCGAACCGGTTGTCTGTCCGAGCTCCTCGTAGCTGATAGACAGGGTCGCGATGCCGCAGCCCGCGGCGATTCCCTCCTCACCACAAATTGCAGGAACCTTCTTGTCAAGCGAGACAGCCTTGATAATACCGGTATTGGATGCTGCCGTATTGTCCGTCGGGATGTAGACTGCATCGTTCTCCGTGAAAGCTGTCGTTGCGACAGTCTGAAGATCGTTCGAATCTGCGAAGGTATAAGCAGTAACCTTGTATCCTTCTTTCTCCAGGTCCGGAGTAATCGTGTCCGCCTGGTACTTGGAGTTTGGTTCTGCCGAGCAGTACAGGATGCCGACATTCTTCGCATCTGGGAGAAGCTCCTTGAACAGAGCTGCCTGCTTGTCAAGCGGCGCCAGGTCGGATGTCCCGGAAATGTTTGTCCCCGTGGTTCCCTTCCAGTCGGAGATATCAAGCGCCGTCCCGTAATCGGTCACGCTCGTACCAAGGATCGGAATGGATCCGGTCGCCGCCTGTGCTGCCTGAAGTGCCGGAGTCGCATTCGCCATGATCAGATCCACGCCATCCGTCACAAAGGAATTCACAATCGTCGCACAGGTTGCGGAATCTCCTGCCGCATTCTGCTCATCGAACTCGACCGAGTCTCCGTCGGCTTCAAGCTCCTTCTGGAGTTCCTCTCTGAAACCCTTGGTCGCTGCATCGAGCGCCGGATGCTGCACCAGCTGGCAGATGCCTACATGGTAAGTCTCTCCTGCATATACAGGAAGAGCGAGGCCCGAAAGTGTCATGGCAGAAACTGAAGCAGCCGCAAGGATCCGTACAATTTTCTGATTCATACTTAAAATCCTCCTTCATGAATGGATGTCCCGCTCCCCGGCAAAACCGGACGTCACGGAGATGAAATTCAAGGAGAATTTTAACGCTTTAAAGCGATGAAGTCAACAAATTATCTCCGTCCCCTCTGCACTTCTTCATTCAGGCTTCGGTGAAGATAAACCTTCTTCTCCTCCCCCCGCATCAGTCTCCTGATGTTGGAGCGGTGCTGCCAGAAACAGAGTCCCGTCAGGACGGCTGCCAGAATATCCACCTCGGTGACATAGGGGACGGCCATATGGAAACGGCCGAAGACTCCCAGAACCAGAACCTGGAAAAAGAAGAAGCTGTAGGCGGACAGGGAGCAGACAGATACCAGATGGATTGAAAAAAACAGAACGAAAAAGACCACAATGCATAGAATTCCCGCAAGCGGAGAAATCGCTGCAATCACGCCCGCCGTCGTCGCAACCCCCTTGCCGCCTTTGAAGTGAAGATAGAACGGGAAGTCATGCCCGAGTACGGCGCCGACACCGGCATACATCTTCAGAAGTACAAGCATCTGGGGTGCCCTGTCTGCAAAAACAGCCTGCACGATCAGCACTGCACAGACCGCCTTCATAAAGTCGCCGATCAGCGTCAGCAGGGCATCCTTCGCTCCCTTTGTCCGAAGCATATTGGTCGTGCCGGCATTCCCGCTTCCCACCTTCCGGATGTCAAACCCCTGGATCTTTCCAATCACGATTGCTGTCTGAAACAGTCCGAATCCATATCCGATCAAAAGGCTGATCAGCCTGTACCACACTTCCATCTCTTGTTCCTTCCGAAACGCTTACTGATCTTTCTGCTTCTTCTCCCTCACCAGAATCCGGATGGCCGTACCCTTGAACCCGAAGGTCTCGCGGATCTGGTTCTCGATATATCTCATATAAGAGAAATGCGCGAGCTTTTTGTCATTTACAAAGAGGACAAAGGTCGGCGCGCTACAGAGACCTGGGTCATATAGTAGCAGCGAAGCCGTTTTCCCTTGTCTGTCGGCGGCTGCTGCATTGCGGTCGCCTCCGACAGAATCTCGTTGAGCACGCCTGTCGCAACGCGTCTCTTGCTGCTGTCCAGAACCGTATCAATCTCATCATAGAGTTTCTGGATTCTCTGCCCTGTCTTTGCGGAGATAAACATGATGTCCGCATACGGCATGAAGGACAGGGTATTCCGGATCCGGTCCGTAAACTTTTTCACGGAGCTGTTGTCCTTCTCGATGGCATCCCACTTGTTGACTGCCACGATGATCCCCTTGCCCCGCTCATGGGCGATCCCTGCGATCTTGGCATCCTGTTCCGTCACGCCCTCCTTCGCATCAATCACAAGGACTGCGATATCCGCACGCTCAACCGCTGTCACGGCCCGTACGATCATATAGTGCTCAAGGTCTTCCTTGATCTTGTTCTTGCGACGAAGACCTGCTGTGTCAATAAATACATATTCTCTGCCATTGTGCTTCACGACAGCATCCACCGCATCCCTGGTGGTTCCCGCAATATCAGATACGATCAGACGGTTCTCGCCAAGCAGCGCGTTGATCAGAGAAGACTTCCCGACATTCGGTTTTCCGACGATGGCAACCTTGGGCCGGTCATCCTCCATCTCGCCTGGCTGGGCCTGCGGAAGATCCTTCAGCACCTCGTCAAGCAGATCGCCGATTCCCGTCCGGTTCGCCGCGGAAATCGGATGCGGATCTCCGATTCCAAGATTGTAAAACTCGTAGACACCCGCCTCATCCTTGACGAAATTGTCCACCTTGTTGACAACCAGCAGAACACTTTTATGGCTTTTGCGCAGCATATCCGCAACCTTCGCGTCCGCGTCGACCAGTCCCTGATGAAAATCCGTCAGGAACAGGATGACGTCAGCCGTGTCGATCGCAATCTGCGCCTGCTCCCGCATCTGGAAAGAATGATATCCTTTGCATCCGGTTCTATTCCGCCGGTATCAATCAATGTAAAACTTCTCCCGGACCACTCGACATCTGCGTAGATGCGGTCTCTGGTTACACCGGGTGTATCTTCAATAATCGCGATTCTCGAGCCTGCCAGCACGTTAAAAAGCGTGGATTTCCCGACATTCGGCCTTCCGACAATCGCAACAATCGGTTTGCTCATTGTTCCTGATCTCCAATCACTGCATGGACAAAATCCTGTCCGGTCGATTTTACAATACGCACCTTGATTTGTAAAGTTTGCTCAAGTTCCTGAACTGTCACATCATCGAGGAAGACCTGCTCCCCCGCCCGGAACATGTTGACCGGAAGAAGCAGCTCCTCCCCGAGCTCCTGTCCCCGAAGCTGCTTTTTCAGATCACTCCCCGTAATGAGTCCTGACACTGTGATCATCTCACCAAAGAAATCATTGCGGATCGGGATGACCCGGCAGGAAATGTTCGGAAACTTCTCCTGAATCTCTTTCACAAGCTTTTCGAGATATGGTGCCGCCAGCCTCCCGGTCGCGATCGCCGCCTTCCGGTGCCTCCCGTCCCCCTTCAGCTGCGCAAGGCCGGCTTTTGTCTCCTCAATCAGAAGCCGGACCATCCCGACTCCATTTTCAAGCTGCTGGTACCCATCGTAGTTTTCCTCCGGGGGAAGCGGCTGATCCGCAAGGATGTACCACTCATCGCTGGCATGGACAAGATGCGTGCCATACTTCTGAAAGTAATAATTCTGCCATCTTTCGATCGTGTCAAGAACGGCCGCTGCATCCTCTTTCGTGAACGGTTCAAGCTGAACCTGGTGGTTTTCTTCCCGGAACTTCGTCATGCCGACAGGGCCGACGGAGACACTCTCCAGCTCCGGCAGCAGCTGTTCAAATGTTTTCAGTGAGTGCTCCAGATCCTCTCCGTCGTTCCACCCCTTGCAAAGGACGATCTGTCCGTTCAGACGAATGCCGGCATTCTTCAGCCGCATGACCTTCGGCATAATATCCCCTGCGAAGCGGTTGTGCAGCATTTTTCTGCGGAGTTCGGGATTCATCGTGTGGAAAGAGATGTTGATCGGTTCCAGATGGTACAGGATAATGCGGTCGATGTCATGATCCGACATGTTGGTCATCGTGATGTAGTTGCCCTGCAGAAACGACAGTCTTGCATCATCGTCGTGAAAATACAGGGTATCTCGCATTCCCTTCGGCATCTGGTTGACAAAGCAGAAAATACAATGGTTCCTGCAGGACCTGTATTCGCTCATCAGCCCCCCGCCGAACCCAATCCCCAGATCTTCATCCGGATCTTTTTCGATCTCAAGCTCCCATTCTTCTCCGTTCGGCTTGCGGATCACGACAAGGAGCTTTTCGTCATTGCAAAGATACCGGTAATCGAAAATATCCTCGACTTTTTTCCCATTCACAGAGACAAGAACGTCTCCCGGCTCGATGTCCAGTTCTTCCGCTATGCTTCCGGCATCAATCGATTCTATTTTATGAAGGTATTCCATCTTATTCCCTTCCAATGTCATTTCCGATAAAAATACAGCGCTTCTATTTTTTCATGATAAATGTGCTTCTGACAAAAAGCAAGACGCTCCTTCCGCCTGGCTTGACGCTCCCTGAGGCAGCATGGTATAACTCCTCTGTATTAGGCTGATGCAGAGTCAGTCCCCAGTTCAGGAGGGTTTTGATGATTACTGATATACAGAAAGATTCCATGCCTGTCGGTCCTCTGAAGATCGCAGCGCTCGACGGTTGTCAGGCATTTGCGTCAGAAGTGAACCGTTATCTTGTTGATTTCCGGCATAACACTCCGCTTCATAATTCTAAGGACTTCCCGCTTGTCGGATACTGCGAGGACAGCTATCTGATCAGCTGCGCCTGCCCGCGCTTCGGAACCGGAGAAGGAAAGGGCATCATCAATGATTCCGTCCGAGGAGCCGATCTCTACATTCTTGTCGATGTTCTCAACTGCAGCATCGAGTACAAGGTGTGCGGAGAGACAAATTATATGTCCCCGGATAACCACTACGCCAATCTCAAACGCATTATCTCTGCTGCTGACGGAAAAGCAAAGCGGATCACGGTTGTCATGCCGTTTCTGTATGGAGGAAGACAGCACAGACGGACAAAGAGAGAATCTCTTGACTGCGCGGTTGCGCTCGAGGAACTCGCTCGGATGGGCGTATCGAACATCATCACCTTTGACGCCCATGACCCGCGGGTACAGAATGCGATTCCCCTCTCAGGCTTTGATTCTTTCATGCCATCCTACCAGTTTCTCAAGGCACTTGTCAGCACTGTCCCGAACCTGAAGATGAGCAAGGAAACGACGATGGTCGTCAGTCCGGATGAGGGTGCAATGGAGCGCTCCGTCTACTTTGCGAATATCCTGGGACTCGAGCTTGGCATGTTCTACAAGCGCCGTGACTATTCCAGGATTGTGAACGGGAAGAACCCGATTGTCGCACATGAGTTTCTCGGCGCTTCTGTGAAAGGCAAGGACGTCCTGGTCATCGATGACATGATTTCCTCCGGCGGCTCCATGCTCGATGTCGCCAGACAGCTCAAAGACCGCGGTGCCAATCGTGTTTTCATCTGTACCACCTTCGGCCTGTTTACAGACGGCCTGGATGCTTTTGACGATTACTATGAGAAAGGCTACATCACAAAGGTCGTGACCACGAACCTCAACTACCGTCCGCCGGAACTATTAGACCGTCCCTGGTACGCCGAGGCCGACATGACCAAGTACCTGGCCTCCATCATTGACCACATGAACCATGATATATCAATCAGCGGTATCCAATCTCCGACAGCGAAGATCAACAAGCTCCTGCTTCAGCTCAAGGGATGAATCGAAAGACGGCACAGGAACAGCTCCTGTGCCGTCTTTTTTGTCAACCGCACGTGATCTCAAGGACGGCTGCAAGGTTACCCCGTTTTCCGGCCAGCGCCCGGTGGGAAAACAGGACACCCGCATTCTCCGCCGTACAGATGTCCGGCACGGAGATATGATCCGGCACGAGGCCCGCACGAAGGAAATTTGCCCTGCAGGCTTCCTGCAGGTTCAGCATCGCATGTCCGTCCCTGCCCGGAGATACAATCCGTCCCACTGCGCCGTCCGGACGGTTTTGCCCATCGCTCTCCTCCATCTGATATTTCTCCGAAAACCGCGCCGCGACATCCCGCTGACCTCATAGCAGTCCCCGCAGATGGATGGGCCGATCGCTGCCACGATCACGG
>USJM01000093.1 GCA_900555005.1 uncultured Lachnospiraceae bacterium
CGTTCACGACGCTCCATGCCGGCGGTAAGTTCGACAGCGATGCCTACAAGACCTCCGGCGGCCTTCATGGCGTCGGCTCCTCTGTTGTCAATGCCCTCTCGGAGTGGATGGATGTCCAGGTGAAAAGAGAAGGGAAGATTTCCATGACCGGTACCGGAGGGGCAAGCCGGACCTTGCGCTTGAAAAGGGTCTCCTCCCGGTCATCGGGAAGACGAAGGAGACAGGAACCACCATCACCTTTCTGCCGGATCCGGAGATCTTCGAGCAGACCACAAGGTTTTCCGCCACCGAGATCAAAAGCAGACTCCACGAGACAACGTATCTGAATCCGGAGCTGACCATTGTGTTCCGTGATCAGAGGGATGGACGGGACGAGGAGCTGACTTTCCATGAACCGGAAGGAATTCTGGGCTTTATACGGGACCTGAACAAGAACAAGGAAGCTGTCTGTGAGCCCATCTATGTCAGGGGAATCAGCGACGGAATCCAGGTAGAGGTTGCGCTCCAGTACATCAACGAATTCCATGAGAATATTCTGGGTTTCTGCAACAACATCTTCAACTCGGAAGGCGGTACCCATCTGCCGGGTTCAAGACTGCATTTACCACCGTCATGAACACCTACGCACGGGAGCTTGGAATCCTGAAGGAGAAGGATGCCAACTTCACCGGGGCAGACATCCGGAACGGCTGCACGGCCGTCATTTCCATCCGTCATCCGGATCCTAGCTTCGAGGGGCAGACAAAGACAAAGCTCGACAATGCCGATGCTGCCCGGGCCGTCGCGAAGGTTACTTCAGATGAATTTTCCAGGTACTTCGACAAGAATCTCGGCGCGCTCAGGGAAGTGCTGGGCTGTGCGGAGAAGGCGGCGAAGATCCGGAAAACCGAAGAAAAGGCAAAGACAAACCTTCTGACAAAGCAGAAGTATTCCTTCGATTCCAACGGAAAGCTGGCAAACTGCGAAAGCCGGGACGCCTCAAAGTGCGAGATCTTCATCGTCGAGGGAGATTCCGCCGGCGGTTCGGCCAAGACCGCCCGCGACCGGAATTTCCAGGCGATTCTGCCGATCCGCGGCAAGATCCTGAACGTGGAGAAGGCTTCGATCGACAAGGTGCTGGCGAACGAAGAGATCAAAACAATGATCAATTCATTTGGCTGCGGATTTTCAGAAGGCTACGGGAATGATTTTGACATCACAAAGCTGCGCTACGACAAGATCATCATCATGGCGGATGCCGATGTCGACGGCGCGCATATCTGTACGCTTCTTCTGACCCTGTTCTACCGGTTCATGCCGGATCTGATCGGCGAGGGGCATGTCTATATTGCGATGCCTCCGCTGTACAAGGCGATCCCGCAGAAGGGGAAGGAAGAATACCTCTTCGATGATGAGGCGCTGGCGCGCTACAGGAAGCACCACAAGTCCGGCTTCACGCTTCAGCGCTACAAGGGACTTGGCGAAATGGATCCGGAACAGCTCTGGGAGACGACGCTGAACCCTGAGACGCGCACAATGCGGCGGGTCGAGATCGAGGACGGACGGAGTGCCTCCGACATCACCGCGCTTCTCATGGGCAACGACGTCCCGCCCAGACGGGAATTCATTCATGAGCATGCACGCGACGCGGCGCTCGATGTGTAAGCCTTCCGGCACGCACATGAAAAGCAGACCATCAGATCTCTGAACGCTTGTTAAGGAATATAAAAGGAACATAAAAACAGATGGCACAGGAAATCATTCAGACTGAGTACAGCGAGATTATGCAGAAGTCCTACATCGATTACGCGATGAGCGTCATCGTAGCGAGGGCGCTTCCGGATGTCCGGGACGGGCTGAAGCCAGTCCAGCGCCGGACGCTGTATGACATGTATGAACTCGGAACCCGGTACGACAAGCCCTACAGAAAAAGTGCGAGGATCGTCGGAGATACGATGGGTAAATTCCATCCGCACGGAGATTCGTCCATCTACGGCGCGCTTGTCGTGATGGCGCAGGACTTCAAGATGGGACTGCCGCTTGTGGACGGGCACGGCAACTTCGGATCGATCGAGGGAGACGGAGCCATGCGGTATACAGAGGCCCGCTCCAGAAAATGACGCAGGAGGTCTTTCTCTCCGATCTCGACCGGAATGTCGTGGACTTTGTTCCGAACTTCGATGAGACGGAGAAGGAACCAGTCGTGCTGCCTGCGCGGATCCCGAATCTGCTTGTGAACGGCTCGGAGGGCATCGCCGTCGGCATGGCGACAAATATTCCGCCGCACAACCTCGGCGAAGTCATCGACGCAACCATCGCCCTGATCCGGGATCAGAACCTTTCGGATAAAAGCTGATGGACGTCGTGAAGGGACCAGATTTCCCGACAGGCGGCATCGTCGTCAACCAGGATGAGCTGGCCGAAATCTACAGAACCGGAACCGGCAGGATCCGCATCCGCGGAAAGGTCGAGGTCGAAAAGATTCCGCGCACCGAACGCCAGCGGCTGGTTGTGACGCAGATTCCGTACACAATGATCGGGATGGGAATCGGGAAGTTTCTCAACGACTGTGCGGCGCTTGCCGACAGCCGGCTTGGAAGCGAGATTGCCGATATTTCAAACCAGTCCTCAAAGGAAGGCATCCGGATCGTGCTGGATCTCCGCAAGGGGGCGGATCCGTCTTATATCGAAAAGCTTCTCTATAAAAAGACACGGCTGGAGGATACCTTCGGCGTCAATATGCTTGCGGTCGCGGACGGACGTCCTGAGACGCTGTCCCTCCGCCGGATTCTGAAGCGCACATCGATTTCCAGTTCGATATCGCGACGCGGAAATATACCAGCCTGCTGAAAAGCGAGGAGAAGAAGAAGGAGATTCAGGAAGGCCTGATCCGTGCGGTCGATGTGATTGACCTGATCATCGAGATCCTCCGCGGCTCAAAGGACCGGAAGATGGTAAAGGACTGCCTTGTGACGGGAACGACAGAGGGAATCCCTTCAAGACGGTAAAATCACAGAAGGCGGCTTCAAAGCTGCACTTTACAGAGACGCAGGCAGACGCAATCCTGGAGATGAAGCTCTACCGCCTGATCGGTCTCGAGCTTGACTCGCTCCAGGCGGACTATGACCAGACGCTGAAGAATATCGCGGTGTACACCGATATTCTGAACAGCTACGACTCAATGGCCAATGTGATCATCTCGGAGCTTCTGTCCTATAAGAAGGCCTATGCGCGTCCGCGCAGGACGGTCATCACGAATGCCGGTGCGGTTGTGATCGAGGAGAAGAAGGCGGAGGCATACCCGTGCGTCTTCCTGATGGACCGCTTCGGGTATGCCCGGACGGTGGACGAGTCTGTATATGAGAAAAACCGGGAAGCGGCGGATTCCGAGAACCGGATCGTCGTGCATACGATGAGCGACGCGAAGCTCTGTATCTACACGGACACTGGCCGGCAGCATATTCTCAGAGTCGAGGATGTTCCCCATGGCAAGTTCCGCGACAAGGGAACACCGATCGACAACCTCTGCAACTATGATTCGAAGGACGAACTCTACATCGATGTGATCCCGCTTTCCGACATCGTCAACATGCGGCTGATCTTCGTGACGGAGGGAGGTTTTGTCAAGCAGGTGGAGGGCTCGGAATTTGACGTCGCCAAGAAGACGGTTGCGGCAACAAAGCTGGATGAAGGCGACCGGCTTCTGTCCGTCCATCTCGCTCATTTCCAGACGACGATGGTGCTCCACACTGCCAATCAGTATCTTCTGCGGATGAACGAGGACGATATCCCGCTGCAGAAAAAAAATGCACGCGGTGTGCGCGGCATCCTGCTCGGGGAGTCCGACCGTGTTGAGAATGTCTGGTATCTGGAGGAAGGGGCGCCGACGGAGGCTGTAATTGAGGAGAAAACCGTTGCTTTGAACCATCTGAAGATCTCCCAGCGGGGCACGAAGGGCACAAAGCTCCGCAAATGAGCCGGATTTTACATGAAATTGATGCCAAATGACTTGAAATCTATATCTTGTAGTGGTAGAGTACAGAGAGTATCAGATAACTGTCGACGAAGAACGGGTTAAAAAACCCGTTCTTCTTTCGTGTAGAGGGGAAACATGAACAAGGCCGTTTATGAGGAAAAGACGGAGCAGCTCCTTCTCCCGATTACAGAGGCCGGAGGCTATGAGCTGGTCGATGTAGAGTTTGTGAAGGAAGGCGGCAGCTGGTATCTGCGCGGTTACATCGACAAGCCTGGCGGAGTGACGGTGGATGACTGTGAGCATGTCAGCCGGTCGCTGGAGGCTGAGCTGGACAGAGAAGATTTTATCGCAGAGCCCTATATCCTGGAGATTTCCTCTCCCGGACTCGGCAGACCGCTGAAAAAGGAAAAGGATTTTGTGAGAAACAAGGGGAAGGACGTCGAGATCAGGCTGTTCCGTCCGCAGGAGCATGAGAAAAACTGGGAGGGGACCCTTTCAGACTGGGATGCACAAACAATTACACTGCTGACGGACCAGGGGACAGACTCTGCGCGGGACGTTACTTTCAGCAGGGAGAATATTGCCCTGATCAGGGAAGCATTTGACTGGTAATCCGGGAGGTTGAGGGAAAAATTATGAACGACGAATTATTCGATTCCTTGCAGTTACTTGAGAAGGAAAAAGGCATCAAGGCGGACGTGCTGATGGATGCGATCAAATCCTCTCTGACAATCGCCTGCGAGAAGAATTTCATTCGGCGGGGGCTGGCGAATGTCTCTGTCCGGATGGACCCGGTCAAACGCACGCTCGGTGTCTACCTTGACAAGACGGTCGTGGAAGATGTCGAGGACCCGCTGACGCAGATCTCCCTTGGCGACGCGCAGATGCGGAATGGAAAGTACCAGCTTGGAGATATTGTTCCGGAGGAAGTCAATTCCCGCGGGTTCAACCGCATCGCGGTCAAAAGCGCCAAGGACGTCATCATGCAGCAGGTGCGCGAGGCTGAGCGCATGAGCCTGTATGCGGATTACTTTGACAAGGAGAATAAGGTCATCACCGGAAAGGTTCAGCGCTATGTCGGCCGCAACGTGATCATCAATCTGGGCAAGGTCGATGCGATGCTGACGGAAAGCGAGATGATCCACGGGGAGACATTTTATCCGAATGAGCGGGTCAAGGTTTATATCGTTCGTGTGGAGAACGGAACCAAGGGCCCGAGAATCGTGCTTTCCAGAAAGTCTCCGAACTTTGTCGGGCGCTCTTCGAGGAGGAGGTCGCGGAAGTCGCGGATGGAACGGTCGAGATCAAGGCGATTGCGCGCGAGGCGGGATCCCGCTCGAAGATGGCGGTCTGGTCCAATGTCGACACCGTGGATGCTGTCGGGGCCTGCGTCGGCCAGAACGGAAGCCGTGTGGCCGCCGTCGTCGACGAACTGGGCGGAGAGAAGATCGACATCGTCGCGTGGGATGAAAACCCGGCATACTTTATTGAAAACGCTCTCAGCCCTGCGAAGGTTGTCACCGTTCTGGTTGACGAGGATGAGCGTTCCGCGAAGGTTGTCGTTCCGGATTACCAGCTTTCTCTTGCAATCGGCAAGGAAGGCCAGAATGCAAGGCTGACCGCAAGGCTGACCGGCTTCAAGATCGACATCAAGTCCGAGACACAGGCAATCGAGTCCGGCGAGCTTGAAGAGTTCCAGAACGAGTACTATGACGATGGGAACGGAGATTATTCCGCGGAGGATGACGGTTCCTACGGCGAGGATTCAGACGATCTCTACAACGATGAGGCTTCTGCTGACGCGGCGGCGCTTTATGACGACGCGATGTACGGCAGCTCTGAAGCGGATGAGGACCATTCTTTCGGACAGGATATGCCGGATGAGGACGAGGCGCCGGCTGAAAACGAGGCACCGGATGAGAACGGCGACGGCAGCCTGGAAAACGGCGAGGCTGAGTGACGGCCGCTGAAGGCTGTGGCTGAAGAGCGCCGGGGAGACGATGAACGGGTTCCGGAACAGGGGGAATATGGCACAGGTCAGAAAACAACCGCTCCGTAAGTGTGCGGGATGCGGACTTATGAAAGAAAAAAAAGAGCTGGTTCGGATCGTAAAAACAGAAGCCGGCACAGTCCGGATCGATCAGACCGGAAAGCTGAACGGACGAGGCGTCTATCTCTGCCGGGATACCGGATGTCTGCAGAAGGCGCGGAAAAGCCGGGCTCTTGAGCGGAGCCTGAAGTGTGCCGTCCCGCCTGATGTCTATGATGAAATCGGGAGGCAGCTGGATGGCGGATAACGACAAAAGAGTTTTAGCTTATCTGGGCCTTGCGAAAAGAGCCGGAAAGGTTGCCTCCGGGGAATTTCAGACGGAGGAAGCCATCAAGAGAGGGAGAGCTGAGCTGGTGCTGATTGCCGGTGACGCTTCTGACAATACAAAGAAAAAATTTCGGAATATGTGTGACTGGCATCATGCCCGGATGATTGTCTGTTCCGACAGGGCGGCGCTGGGGCTGAGCATCGGCTGCAGTGAGCGTGCATGCCTGGCGCTGACGGATACCGGTTTTGCGGCAGTCATCGAGAAAACCCTGGGGGCAGATACCGACAGGGAGCGGAGGTATTGAATTGGGAAATATCAGAGTACATGAACTTGCAAAATCGCTTGGTGTGGAGACTTCAAAGGTTCTCTCGGCACTGGAAGCCATGGGCGTAAAAGCAACGAACATGAGCGGGGTCGATGAGGAGACCTGCGCGAAGATCCGCAGAAAGCTTTCGCCTTCCGCTCAGCCCGCTTCAGACGGAGAGCAGAGGACCGGGCAGGAATCCCGTCAGGAGGCCGCTCCGAAGAAGAAACGAATTGTCGCAGTCTTCCGGCCACAGAATTCAAGAAGCGGCATGATGAAGGGAAGATCCGGCGCGGCGGACAGCCAGCGGGACCACGCTGCCCGTCCGCACAGAAAGCCTGAGCAGACGGCACCCGCTTCTGAGAAGGGAACCGGAACAGCGCAGCGCAGACCGGCGGCCCCCCTGCCCCGCCGCGCGCCCTG
>USJM01000094.1 GCA_900555005.1 uncultured Lachnospiraceae bacterium
AGCAGCGATCCGAACGTGCAGGCACTCTATGATGCCTATATCGCCGCACAGAACGCAGCGATGAACTGTACAAGCGAACAGGATGCCAAGGACAAGGCGGCAGCGGCTGTTCAGGCGTATAACGCATATGTAGCGGCCGCGAATGGCACTTCTTCCGCATCCCAGGGGCAGACAGATGCCCAGACGACTCAGCAGGAAACCTCCGCGCCGGCTCAGACGGAAGCTCCTCAGACAGAAACGCCTCAGACGGAGGCTCCTCAGACAGAGGCGCCCCAGACAGAAGCCCCTCAGACAGGGTCTTCCCAGAGTACGGGATCTTTTTCCGGAAAGACAGGATCCTACGCAGACTACAGTGATTTGGATCTGCTGGCGGCGATCATCTGGTGCGAAGCCGGAAACCAGCCGTATGACGGCATGGTTGCGGTCGGCGAGGTTGTCATGAACCGCGTCGCCAGCTCCAGCTTCCCGAACACGATCGCAGAAGTGCTCGAGCAGCCGGGACAGTTCACCCCGTATTCATCCGGGACCCTGCAGAGCGCACTTGCTTCCGGTGTCAATTCTACCTGCTACCAGGCGGCGCAGGATGCACTGAACGGAGCACAGCCTGTTCCGGGTGCGCTGTATTTCAACACCCACAGCGGCACTACAAAGCTGGGTGCGCATTATTTCTCATAAGGTAATCCCCCGGGCCGCGCAAGCGGTCTGGGATGTTACAAAATCAACTATATGGAAAGCGGCATCACCTCCCCGGTGGTGCCGCTTTCCGTTTCTGTATACCGTTTCAGGAGTCCTCGTCGGTGAAGTCGGACAGAGTCCGGAAAAGGTAGGAATAGATCTCCGGACTCTTTTCCTTCCACTGTTTTGTGATCATCTTTGCCTGCTGCTCGGTCGGGACGGTGAGCGTCAGCTCCATCAGGGGCTCCGAGCGTTCGAGAACCGCACATGCGGCAGCGTAGTCGCCCGAGGTTGTCCGGTAGTACTGCGCACGGGTGCTGACGGCTTCGCGGAAACTCAGCCTGTTTTTCTTCAGGTAGGCATCGATATCGGAGCGGATATCCGGTCCGAGGTCATTCTTCAGCGCGTCAAGACTTGCCCGGCCGGCATCTGTCAGGGAGTAGTAGAAGCAGTCCGGGCAGGCTTCCTCGTGGATCAGCCCGGCGTCCACCAGATCGCTGATGGTGTACTGGGCATTGAAATAGTTCGTATAGCCGAGATCCGTGAAGATCCCGGCGATCTGTTTATTGGTCATTGCAAAATCTACACGGCTCAGCGTGTAGAGTGTCATGAGCTTATAAAGAACTTGAAGCTGGTCAGCCATCATCTCTCCATTTCATTGGTTATAATCCGGAAACAAACCTATCTTAGCATATGAAAGAACGGGAGACAAACGGCGCGTCTACTCCTTTTACCGCTTTGCAAAGTATGATAAACTCTCAATGACATGAAAGATGGATTTGCCGGAGGGGACGGAAATCCATGGGGAGCGTGTGTCATCAAGGTCATCAAGGGGAAAGAAAGTGAAGAAGAAATATTCAACTCTGACAGAGAGAGCATACAGGAGGAGACGAAGCAATGTGCTCCTCAGGAGCATGATTGCCCTGCTGATTGTGATCCTGGCGCTTTTGGCCGGACTTCTTATCTATGAAACCAGAAAGATGAAGACCTATTCGAATCCATATGCGAAGGCGCTGGAGGAGAAACAGGCTGCGTCGGCGAAGGAGGAGAGCAGCGCCGGCAGCGATTCGGATCTTGAGGGAGTGAAGGCGCAGGCGAACCTGCTTGCCACGCAGTATGATTATGACGGTGCGATCAATCTGCTCAAGTCTCAGAAGGACTTCGGGAAGAACGACCAGCTCAAAGCACTTGTCAATTCCTATCAGCAGACGAAGGACAGCTGTCAGCCGTATCCGATTGACCAGATCACGCATGTGTTCTTCCACTCGCTGGTTGTCAATGATGCAAAGGCATTTGACTCGGATGCAACCGCAGCTGGGTACAACCAGGTTATGACCACGATCTCCGAGTTCAACGGAATCATCCAGCAGATGTATGACAAGGGGTATGTGATGGTCAGCCTCCACGATATGTGCGAGGTGGCGGACGACGGAACGGTCTCGAAAAAGGAAATTCTGCTGCCGCCGGGAAAGAAACCCTTTGTGCTGTCGCAGGATGACTGCAGCTACTACCATTATATGAAGGATGACGGCTTTCCGCAGAAGCTGGTTGTGACGGAGGACGGGAAGGTCAAGAATTCCCTGATTCAGGATGACGGGACAGTGAGCATCGGAGATTACGATGTCGTGCCGCTGATTGATACATTTGTGGAGCAGCATCCGGATTTTTCATATCATGGGCGCAAGGGAATCCTGGCATTGACCGGATATGAGGGCGTGCTCGGGTACCGGACAGATGAGGTTTACAAGACCCGGGATCCGGCCAGGGTGACAGAGTACCAGCAGAAGTTCTTTGACGAGAACCCGGATTTTGATTATGACAAGGACTGCGCCGAAGCCAAGGCTGTCGCGGATGCGATGAAGGCGGAGGGCTGGGAATTCGCGTCCCACACCTGGGGGCATATCGCACCGCTGCAGTATTCGCTCGACGCGGTGAAGCAGGATACGGAGCGCTGGCTGAACAATGTCGCACCGATTGTCGGAGATACGGATGTGCTGATCTTCGCCTTCGGAGCGGATATCGGAGACTGGCATCCGTACACCCATGACAACGCGTACTTTGACTATCTCAAGTCGAAGAAGTTCAGTATCTACTGCAACGTCGACGGTTCGGTCAAGAGCTGGGTGCAGTTCGGTCCGGACTATATGAGACAGGCAAGACGGAACCTGGACGGCTACCGCATGTATTACAATCCGGATCTGCTGTCCGATTTGTTTGATGTGAAGTCAGTCTGGGATTCCAACCGGCCGACACCGGTTCCGAAGATGGGATGAGGACTGACAGGTGTGAATATGAATGAAAAGGGGGCGTCAAATATGCAGATATTGATCCGCGGGGGACGGCTGCTGGACCCGCTTTCGGGAACCGACAAGGTCACAGATGTCCTGATTGAGGATGGGTGCGTGACGCAGATCGGGGACGGGCTGACATTCCCTGCTCCGAAAAAGAAGAAGATCGTCAAGGAGGCCTCCGTCTCGGGCGGAACGGTTGATGAGGCTTCGACCGATATGGCTGTCACGATTGACGCCTCCGGGTGCTGGGTGATGCCGGGATTTGTCGATCTCCATGTTCATCTGCGTGATCCGGGGCAGACATACAAGGAGGATATCGGGACAGGTTCACAGGCGGCAGCCTGCGGCGGATTCACGACGATCTGCGCGATGCCCAACACGAAACCGGTCATCGACAATCCGGACAAGCTGAATTATGTGCGGTTCAAGAGCGCGGTGGTCTCCCCGATTCATGTGATGCAGATTGGCTCGATCACAAAGGGCGAGAAGGGGGAAGAACTCTCCGACATTGCCGGACTTGCAGATGCCGGCGCACCGGCCATATCCGAGGACGGCCGGTCTGTTGAGAATGCAGCGCTGATGAAACGGGCGATGCGGGAGGCAGTGAAGGCCGGAATTCCGGTGTTTGATCACTGTGAGGACAAGAAGCTGGCTGGAAAAGGCGTCGTAAACGAGGATGAGAATGCGGTCCGCCTGGGTCTTCCGGGGATTCCGGACAGTGCCGAGGACGTGATCGCGGCGAGGGACATCCTGCTGGCGCGGGAGACCGGCGCGCATCTCCATCTCTGCCATGTCTCAACGCGGGAGTCGGTGGAGATGATCCGTTTTGCCAAATCGAAGGGTGTCCATGTGACCGCGGAGGTCACGCCGCATCATTTCACGCTCTGTTCAGACGATATTCCGGCGGACGACCCGATGTTCAAGATGAATCCGCCGGTCCGGACGGCCGCGGACAGGGAGGCGCTGATCGAGGGCCTTCGCGACGGAACAATCGACTGTATTGCGACGGATCATGCACCTCATGCGGTCAGCGAGAAATTCGGCTCGATGCTGACATCCGCATTCGGTATTGTCGGACTGGAGACAGCGCTTCCGCTGGCGGTCACGAGGCTTGTCGAGCCGGGAATCCTGAGCCCGCTTGATCTTGCCCGGGTGATGAGTACCGCGCCGGCGCAGGTCGCAGACCTGACCCGCCAGTACGGGGACGGAAAGATTGAAGTTGGAAATCCGGCGGATATTACGGTCGTCCGGCCGGATGAGGAGTGGACGATTGATAAAAAGAAGTTTCTGTCGAAGGGCAGGAACACCCCGTTCGAGGGCTGGAAGGTGCGCGGACGGGTGAAGGTGACAATTTGTGACGGCGAGATTGTGTACACAGACAAAAGGAGACAAACATCATGATCGATCAGCTGGTTGCGGGAATCAAAAAGACGGAGGCACCGATTGTTGTCGGGCTGGATCCGCAGATGAAGTTTATTCCGGACGAGGTCAAGAACCCTGTCTTCGATGAGATGGGCGAGACGCTGGAGGCTGCGGGCGAGATCCTGTTCCGTTTCAACAAGGCGATTGTCGATGCGGTCTGTGACCTGGTTCCGGCGGTGAAGCCGCAGATTGCCATGTACGAGCGCTTCGGAATCCCGGGGCTGGAGGCCTATCAGCGGACCATTGATTACTGCAAGTCCAGGGGACTGGTTGTGATCGGGGACGTGAAGAGAGGCGATATCGGATCGACCTCAGAGGCGTACGCTGACGCGCACCTTGGAAGAGTCATGGTCGGGGAGCGCGAGTACAAGCTGTTTGACGCGGACTTTGCGACGGTGAATCCGTACCTCGGCTCGGACGGCGTGGTCCCTTTCCTGAAGGTCTGCGATGCGCAGGACAAGGGCATCTTCGTGCTGGTCAAGACCTCGAACCCTTCCAGCGGAGAGTTCCAGGACAGGCCGGTGCTGGTCAGGGCGGAGGAGTTTGATGAGGATGGAGACGGCAGCATCGACACAGCCTTCTTTACAGGAAAGAAAAGCAAGGGCGATCTTTCGCTGAGAGCATTGTGCACGCAGCCGGGAAGGACGGGCTTCGCAACTATGTGCTTCGCCCGATGTATGAGATTGTGGCGGAGGAAGTCGCCCGTGGGCGCGGGAACCGCGTCTGATGGGAAAGAGCGGTTACTCAGAGGTGGGTGCAGTTGTCGGCGCGACCTACCCGGAGATGGGAAAGGTGCTCCGGAAGATCATGCCGCACTCCTTCATCCTGGTTCCCGGATATGGCGCCCAGGGTGGAAAAGGAAAGGACCTCACGCATTTCTTCAACAAAGACGGACTCGGCGCGATCGTGAACTCGAGCAGGGGCATCATCGCAGCCTATAAACAGGAGCCATACTGCGACAAATACATGCCGGAGAATTTCGCGGATGCAAGCCGCGCCGCGGTCAAGGCGATGCGGAAGGACATCCGGGAAGCCATCGGCTGACTGAACCGGGGACTGCCGCCCGGCCAGATCAAAGATGCCGGCGCAAAATAGGACAGAGTATTCCGGGAAATCAGGAAAAACAGGGTGATCGTTCCGGGGATTCCGGGCGAACACAGGAAACGTGTTGTGAAAGAACAGGAGACGGGTATGCAGGCCGGACAGGAAACGGAGATCAGAGCGGTTCGAAAGTTCAGAGAAAAGGCGGAGGTCCTTCAGAATACGAGGATTGCGGGAGGCATCTATGATCTCAGGCTGAAGACAGAGCAGATTGCAGCAGCAGCGAGGCCGGGGCAGTTTGTCTCGGTTTACAGCAACGATCGCTCCCGTCTTCTTCCGCGCCCGATCAGCATCTGCGGCGCAGACCCGGAGAGCGGGGAGCTGCGGCTGGTATTTCGTGTTGCCGGAAAGGGAACGGAGGAATTTTCACGTCTTACAGCTGGAGACAAAGTAGATCTGACCGGACCGCTTGGAAATGGATTTCCCGAGTCTGTCCTGAGGGGGCAGTCGGGGAAGACAGTTTTTCTCATCGGGGGCGGAATCGGGATTCCGCCGATGGTGCAGCTGGCAAGGACACTGGCGGCAGGCAGGGGTGAAAAGGGTGCGCCGCGGCTGATCTCGGTATTGGGATTCCGGGACGAGCTGTTTCTTGTGGACGATTTGAAAGCCTGCTCGGAAGTGGTCATTGCAACGGAGGACGGAAGCTGCGGGACGAAGGGCAACGTGCTCGACGCAATCCGCGGGAGAAACCTGAAGGCAGATGTGATCTGTGCCTGCGGGCCGACTCCCATGCTGCGTGCGCTTCGGGCGTACGCGCAGGAGACCGGAACCGAGTGCTGGCTGTCACTCGAGGAGAAGATGGCCTGCGGGATCGGCGCCTGCCTCAGCTGCGTCTGCAAATCGACTGATGTCGATGAACATTCCAAGGTAAGAAATAAGAGAGTCTGCACGGAGGGACCGGTATTCAATTCGATTGATGTCGAATTGTGATGAAACGCAAGCCGCAGAGCGGAGCGTCCGCAGAAGCCGGACAGTCCTGGGAGTCAGGAAGGCACCCGGAGAAACCGGATCGTGCCGGGAATCCGGGATGGCAGCGGGCAGACTGATAGGAGTGCCCGCAGAAGGCGGGCGCCGCTGGAGAGGATGAACAGAAATATGCAGCCGGATATGAGTGTGGAGATTGCCGGAGTTTTGCTGAAGAACCCGGTCATGACGGCGTCCGGAACCTTCGGGTCCGGACAGGAGTTTTCGGAATTTGTCGATCTGAACCGACTCGGTGCGGTCGTGACAAAGGGCGTGGCCTCCGTTCCGTGGCCGGGGAATCCGACCCCGAGAATCTGCGAGACGCCCTCTGGGATGCTGAATGCCATCGGCCTTCAGAATCCAGGGGAAGAGACATTTGCGAAGCGGGATCTGAAGTTCCTGGAGCAGTTTGACACGAAGGTGGTCGTGAATGTCTGCGGACACAGCACCGAGGAGTACGTCGATTGCGTGAGGAGACTCGCGGACGAAAAGCGCGCGGATCTTCTGGAAGG
>USJM01000095.1 GCA_900555005.1 uncultured Lachnospiraceae bacterium
GGAGCCGTACGGATACAGATGGTATCTGGAGCAGCCGAAGGCAGGAGAAGAGTAAGGCAGATGACAGCATGAGGCAGGAAGGCCGGACAGGAGAGAGACGTGAGCAAAATACTGGAAGACGCAAGAAAGTATGAAGAAGAGATGGGAAGCCGCATCCCTGCGGATGCGCGGCCTCATTTCCACCTGTCCTCGCGGGTGGGCTGGATGAACGATCCGAACGGATTTTCCTGGTACAAGGGACAGTATCATCTGTTCTATCAGTACAATCCGTACGATACGGTCTGGGGACCGATGCACTGGGGCCATGCAGTGTCGGATGATCTGCTTCACTGGCAGTATCTTCCTGCGGCGCTGGCGCCGGATGAGGCATACGACAAGGACGGCTGCTTCTCCGGATCTGCCATGACGATGCCGGACGGACGGCAGATGCTGATCTATACCGGCGTTGTTCGCGAGCTGGACGAGCAGGGGGTCCGCCGCGGCCTGCAGCGGCAGTGCGTTGCGATCGGGGACGGGCTGAACTATGAGAAGATCGACGCCAATCCGATCCTGACGGTTGAAAACCTGCCGGAGGGAGCGAACAAGTATGAGTTCCGCGACCCGAAGATCTGGCAGGAGAAGGACGGGACATACCGGATGGTCACCTGCTGTGCTAACCATGAGCGGGATGCGCGGATTGTCTGTTCTCAAGTCTGGACGGACAGAAATGGAGCCGCGGAAAGGTCCTGATCCGGAACAATGGGCGCTTCGGCAGTGTCTGGGAATGCCCGGAGTTCTTCCAGCTCGACGGCAAATGGGTGCTCCTGACTTCTCCGATGGACATGCTCCCGGAGGGGTTTGAGTACCATAACGGCAACGGGACGCTCTGTCTGATCGGGGATTACGACAGTCAGACAGGAACCTTTACCCCGCAGAAGAACCAGACGATTGACTATGGCATCGATTTCTATGCGACGCAGACGATCCTTGCGCCGGACGGACGCAGGATCATGATCGCCTGGATGCAGAACTGGGATACGACACCCGGCTACCGGCTGGAGCCGACGACGTGGTTCGGGCAGATGACGCTGCCAAGGGAGCTCAGCATCCGGGACGGGCATCTGTATGAAAATCCGGTCAGGGAAATCGAGACGCTGAGGACCGGCAAGGTCGCCTATGAACATGTCTATGTTGATGGTGATACGGAGCTTGAAGGCATATCCGGACGGCGGACAGAGCTGATCATGGACATTGCGCCGGCAGATGAGACGGCCGGTTTCCGGAAGTTCCAGGTGCGTTTCGCGTCAAAGGGCAGATATTACACAACCCTCAGCTTCCATCCGGAGGAGGGGATCGTGAAGATCGACCGCAAGTTCTCCGGCTCCAGACGCGCAATTATTCACCAGAGAAGGATGCAGCTGCGCCGGCCGGGAAATCACCTGAAGATCCGTCTGATCCTCGACAGATTCTCGGCAGAGGCGTTCTTCAACGACGGGGAGCAGGTGATGACGGTGAATCTGTACACGGAGCAGGACGCAGACGGCATCTCGTTCAGCAGCGAGGGCGCCGTCTCCATGAACATCACAAAATATGACCTGACCCTGTAATTCCATGGTATACTGATCGCATATGGCTTCTGGCAGCACGCAGGGAAGGACAGCATCCGGAAGCGTACCGGAGAGGGCGCCCGGCTCCAGAGGCAGTGTAAGGCAGCATGCCGGATATGGATGTACGTTCAAGGAGGATGGGAGATGGCAAAGACGGTAGACGTGACAGCTCTCGGAGAGCTGCTCATCGATTTTACGGAGAATGGACTGAGCAGTCAGGGAAATCCGCTTCTGGAGGCGAATCCGGGCGGAGCGCCCTGCAATGTTCTGTCGATGCTCCAGAACTATGGCAGGAAGACCGCCTTCATCGGCAAGGTCGGCGATGATATGTTCGGACGGATGCTGACGGAGGCAGTGAAAAGCGTCGGGATCGACACAAGGGGACTGAAGACCGATCCGGTCGTCCATACGACGCTCGCGTTTGTCCATACATTTGAGAACGGAGACCGGGACTTTTCCTTCTATAGAAATCCTGGTGCGGACATGATGCTGACAAAGGCGGATGTAGACGAAAAGCTGATTGAGGAATCAAAGGTCTTCCACTTCGGAACTCTGTCCTCGACAGATGAGGGCGTGCGCGAGGCAACCCGCTATGCCATCGATGTGGCGAAGAAAGCCGGCGATGTCATCACCTTCGATCCGAATCTCAGACCGCCGCTCTGGAGGTCACTCGACGACGCGAAGAGAGAGATCGAGTATGGTCTTTCGAAGTGCGACGTTCTGAAGATCTCGGACAACGAGGTTGAGTTCATGTGCGGGACGACTGACTACGACAAGGGTGCGCAGATGCTGATCGACAAGTACCAGATTCCACTGGTGCTGATCACGATGGGCAGAGACGGCAGCCGCGCCTATTACAAGGGACTGCGTGTCGAAGCAGCGCCGTTTTTACAGGAGAAGACGATCGAGACGACCGGTGCCGGCGATACCTTCTGCGCAACCATCCTTCACTTTGTGCTGAAATACGGCCTGGACGGCTTTGACGAGGAAAAGCTGAGGGAGCTGCTTGTGACAGGCAATGCGGCAGCCTCCATCGTCACGACGCGGAAGGGCGCACTGAAGGTCATGCCGACCGTGGAGGAGATCAAAAAACTGATCAGGGAACGCAGCTGACCGGCATGCCGCTGCGTACAGGCATGGGGAACGGTTTCTGAAACAGTCAGGAATATCAATCTATTTCATTCATAGGAAAGACCGGGATGGACAAAGGAACAGTCCCCCCGGTCTTTTTTGTTACAAAATGTGCTTGCATTCTTGAAATATTTGTGTTAAAACCTTTAACAAGTTGTTACATCTTCACAGGATTGACACAAGTTGCTTTTATAGTAGTAACAGTTTGATAAAGGGCTTCCGATCTGGGGCAGCTGGTAAGGCATTGAAGCCGCAAGGCTTCCGGAATCCTTTATCCACCATATAGTTGAGTACGTGACACCGACCGGGGGATGGATGAACCATCACAGTGCCAGGAGGTAAGAGAAACATGAAAAGAGGATTGGCAAGAGCTACAGCATTCTGCCTGACAGCAGGGCTTCTTTTTGCGAACAGCGCAGCTGTCTATGCCGAGGATACCGCACCGGAGACTGAGGCAGCATCTGATGTGACCGGATCGCTGGCATTTGCAGAGTGCGACGAAGCGTACTATGTGAATGTCCGCACAGAACCAGCACCGACAGCGGCAAAGTGATCGGGATCCTGAAGAATCTGATTCCGCGATCATCGAGAGCGTTGAGGATGACGGCTGGTACAAGATCAAGTCCGGCGATGTGGAAGGATATGTGGCCGCATGGCTGATCAAGACCGGCGATGAGGCGGCGGCGATCGCTCCGACGGTCGCTTACAATTATGCAGTCAACAACGCTGTTTCCCTGAATGTCCGTGCTCAGGCGGACGAGGGATCGGATGTCGTTACCTCCCTGGATGAGGGCGCAGAGGCTGAGATCGTCGCTGACGAGGGAAACTGGTTCAAGGTTGCGCTGGATTCCGACACCTACGGTTATGTTTCCAAGGATTATGTCGAAGAGAAGACCGCTTATCCGACGGCAAAAACCATCGATGAGATGATGAGTGATACAGAAGCTGAGAAGCAGGCTGAGCAGGCGGCAGATGCTGCATCAGACTCGACGGATGCTTCTGCAGACCAGAGCGGCGAGACGGCAGCGCCGGCAGATGCTTCTCAGACACAGGAGACGGCGGCACAGACAGACGCTTCTCAGGTGCAGGAGACAGCAGCGCAGACCGATGCTCCGCAGACGGAAGCACCTCAGCCGCAGGAGACAGAGGCACCTCAGACCGAGGCATCAGCTCCGGCAGCTTCTGCAACGGGAGCTGCCGTTGTGGCATATGCATCCCAGTTTGTCGGCAATCCGTACGTATGGGGCGGCACAAGCCTGACGAGCGGCGCTGACTGCTCCGGATTCACGATGGCTGTTTTCGCAAACTTTGGCGTTTCTCTTCCGCATTATGCGCATCCCAGCTGTCCTGCGGCACACAGGTTTCAATCGACAGCCTGGCGCCTGGCGACCTTGTTTTCTTCAGCAGCACAGGTGGAGAGATTGATCATGTCGCGATCTATGTCGGCGGCGGCTCCATCGTCCACGCGGCAAACAGCAAGTCCGGTATCTGCTACGGCAGCCTGAACTGGATGACCCCGGTTGCGGCCTGCAGAGTTGTCTGACATGGAAGCTGAATCATTTACACAGCATTGAGATAGAAAGATCCTCCGTCCTGGCATTCCGTCAGGGCGGAGGATCTTTTTTGCTTCCGGATATGTGTAACCGAAAGAGTGCCAGAGTGGCAGAGCAGGCTGTCCTGTTCATGCAAGTGGTTGAAAAAGCGACTCTGCAACTTTATAATAAAGGTTAATTACACCGAAGGATGATGTGTCTATGACAGATGAAGAGAAGAAGCTGGAGCGGCAGCAGGAGAAAGAGGAACAGCGGGAAAAGCGAAGGCAGGAGCGGCAGAAGATCGCTTCTCTGCACGGGAAGAAGAGGCTCCAGTATCTTTGGGATTATTACAAGGTGTGGCTGGTGTTTCTGGCAATCGCAATTGTCGCGGTCAACATCGCAGTGACGATCGTGAGGGGACTGATGACGAAGACGCTTCTTCAGGTCAGCGCCCTGTCGGCAGACTACAGTGCGGCCGGCGATCAGATGCAGGAGGACTTTTCCTCCTATATCGGCGGGCTGAAGAAACATGAGGAGCTTTCCTTCGATCTCTCCATTGATCTGCATCCGGGCGCTGTCACGCAGGCAGAGCAGGTGGCGGATGTCAAACTCCAGGTCCAGGTTTCCTCCGGAACCCTGGATGCTGTGCTCGTCCCGGACTATGCCTTCTCCTACATCCAGCAGCGGGGGATGCTGATGAGCCTGGATGATGTCCTGAGTCCGGATGAGATTGAGACGTACGGAAAGGCCGGGGATCTGGCCTATGCTTCCGCACCGGATCTTCAGGCGCTGTCTGAGCAGGATGCATCGGAAGCTGGCACGCTGGACCCTGAGGGTGAGAGCACCGTCCGCACGATCACCACTCTGAGCAGTCTGCAGAACCAGACGGAACCCGGAACAGAAGCCGCCGAAGCAGAAGCCAAAACAGCAGCGAATATAGAAGCCGAATCAGATAGCGGGATGGCAGCACCGGCAAAATCAGAGAGCCTGCCGGAGGCAGACACCGGGACGGAAGCGTCATCAGGTCAGACATCGGAGATTCATTCTTCACCGTCTGAGGGTGAGCAGATCTACGGGATCCGGGTCGACGACTCAGGCGTCTTGTCTGATTATGCCTGGTATCCGACCGACCAGAAGGTATACTTTGGCATTGTGAGCAACACGCGCCATGAGGACATGGCGCTCACCTATCTTCATTACCTCAAAGGAGCGGACAACAAATGAACGACTTATACAAGGAAATCATGGTGAAACCAAGGCCTTCCCAGACCAACGCGCTGAAGAAAGGGCTTCTGATCGCGGCGGCGGTGCTGGTTTTGCGGCAGGCATGCTGTTTGTTCAGCCGCTTGTCATGCTGGGCGGGATCGTCCTGCTGTTTCTGGAGATCTGGCTGATCTTCCCGCGGTTCAGCGTGGAGTATGAGTACCTCTACGTGAACGGGGACATCGACATCGACGAGATCTACAGCAAGAGCACCCGGAAGAGAAAGGGCTCCTATGACAACAGTTCGCTCGTCGTCATGGCGCCGACCGGGAGCGCGCATCTGGACGGGTACCAGAATCGTCAGGGAATCAAGGTGCTCGATTATTCGAGCCGGGAGCTGAATGTGAAGACCTGGACGCTGGTCTATGGGGACGGCTCTGATCAGAAGATGCTGATCCTGGAGCTTCCGGACGAGGTTGTGCAGGACATGCGCCGGTATTCTCCACAGAAGGTTTATCTGCAGTAATCCATCTCAGGCGTGTTTCGTGCGTCTGCTGTTGTTTTGTACCGTGCAGAGAACTATTTCGTGGAAGACTCTCCCTTGCGGGAGATGTCCTGGTCTGCTATAATTTTTGAAATCTTTTTGCGGGACTGTTCCCGGCTTTGGACTGCATCAGGTATGCTTCAGGAAAGGAGACTGCTTTGGGCAAAATAGTTGGAGAGGGTATTACATTTGATGACGTGCTGCTGGTTCCATCCTATTCGGAAGTGATTCCGAACCAGATCGACCTCACGACAAACCTGACAAAGACGATCAAACTCAACATTCCTGTCATGAGCGCCGGCATGGATACGGTGACGGAACACCGTATGGCCATCGCCATGGCACGCCAGGGCGGAATCGGCATCATCCACAAGAACATGTCGATCGAAGCGCAGGCGGAAGAAGTCGACAAGGTCAAGCGCTCCGAGTACGGCGTCATCACGGATCCCTTCTCGCTCGGACCGGACAATACCCTTCAGGAAGCCGAAGACCTGATGAGAAAGTACCGCATCTCCGGTGTTCCGATCGTGGATACGGAAGGAAAGCTGGTCGGCATCATCACGAACCGCGATCTCAAGTTCCAGGAGGATTTCACCCGGAAGATTGCCCAGGACATGACGTCCGAGAACCTGGTCACCGCGCAGGAAGGTATCACGCTTGAGGAAGCCAAGAAGATCCTTGGACAGGCACGTAAGGAAAAGCTCCCGATCATCGACAAGGAAGGCCATCTGAAGGGGCTTATCACCATCAAGGACATCGAGAAGCAGATCAAGTACCCCAACAGCGCCAAGGATGCCAAGGGCAGGCTGCTTGCAGGCGCAGGGGTCGGCGTGACGGCGGACGTACTGGACCGCGTCGGCGAGCTG
>USJM01000096.1 GCA_900555005.1 uncultured Lachnospiraceae bacterium
CCCACCGGGCACCCCGCCGACATCTCACCATCCGCTGCCTCCGGTGAATCATCCCCCGTCTCCTGCGGAGCTTCCGTCCTGTCTTCCGCTGGCCCCTGCGAACCATCCCCCGCCTTCGGAGCGGTTTCCAGGCTTCCATCGGCTGTCCCCTGGGGTCCATCCCCTGTCCCCGGTGCAGTTTCCTGATTGCCAGCTGCCTCTGTCGACACGATGGCTTCACCTGCTGCATAAGCCGGCAACGCGTTCGGCAAAGCGGCCGTGCCCATTGCCAGTGCCAGCAGGACTGCGGATGCTCTCTTCAGATTTCTGCTCATCTGTCGCTCATCAATCTTCCTCGTTCCCGATGCTTTCTGTTCACTTTCTCCCGATACAGGAAAGGCGCTTCCCGGTTTTTCCGGAGCAGCGCCCGCTTTTTATCACTGAATCATTCGTTTCGCTTTCTATCGCTGCTGTTTAACCAGCCCAGTACCTTCGGTTCTGATGATGCAGCCAATGCTTCTGGGTACCACCAGCCTTATCAATAGGTGACACGATAATGCCTTTACTCTCATTGGCAGCATGGACAACCTGGTTGTTCCCGATATAGATGGCAACATGGCTCGCGTAAGAACCCGATCCGTAGAAAACAAGATCTCCAGGCTGAAGGTTTGCATCGGAAACCTTCATACCTGCAGCATAGCCGATCGTTGAATAGTACCCGCTCGCTCCGTTCATCTGATCGACAGCCACTCTCATGATCCGCACCCCGAAGTGTGCCATCACAGCCTGTGTAAACCCGGAGCAGTCCGTTCCATTTGTCAGGCTTGTCCCGCCGTAGACATATCTGTTTCCGATAAACTGCTGTGCAAACCGGACAATCGCATTTCCGCTCACTGCCGATTCTGACACGATGTGTCCGTCGGACGGATCCGTGTAGTAGCAGCTTCCCGCGGCAAACACAACGGAATCTGTCTGAAGCACGCCCTGCGCATCGAAATAGAATTTATATCCGCCGATGATCTGAAGACCTGTCAGAGCCCCGCCATCGCCTCCCGCATAATAGCGCTTTCCGTCAGATGTCGACAGCCACTGATTGGTAAGCGGGCTCCCGCCTGCGCCAAAAAGATAGGTTCGGCCGTTCTGTACCACAACACCGGAAGACGGCTTTTGTGCCTTGGTTCTGATCCCGTCCGCACCGACATAGTAGTCTCCGATAAAGCGGTTCGTCGCGATTCTGCCGTCTGCGTCACACCAGTAATAGTGCTTCTTGTACTTTACCCAGCGGTTTACCGCAACCCGGCCGGTCTTATAAACATAATAACGGCTCCCCAGGTAGGAAAACAGCCTCGCGGAGGTGTACATCTGCCCGTTCGGGCGAAAATAATAGGTGGAAGCACCGATTCCGACGAGCCCTTTCGCAAAGCTCCCGTCTGCCTGAGCGTAATACTTCTTCCCCTTCAGCTTTACAAAACAGTTTTTCAGAAGATAACCCTTTTTTCCTGCATAGTACTGTGCACCATTCAGGCTGATCAGTCTGCTCTTCTGAAGCACACCCCTGCTGTTGAAATAGTACAGTCTTGAGCCGATCTCCTGCAATCCTGTCAGCTTTTGATGCTGTTCATTGTTGTAATAGGTCTTGCGTCCGATATGATACCAGCCGACGGCTGCCGGTGCTGCGCCGCCCTTGATCAGAGCACCATCCGGCCCGAAATAGTACTTGCCCTTCTTTTTATTGATATATAACGCACCGGTCTTCTTGTGCGCATAATACTTTGCACCGGCGTAGCTGATCCAGCCATAGCGGCGTGCTCCTGTGTTCAGGTCAAAGAAGTATACCTTCGTTCCCACCCTCTGAATGCCCCGGAGCATGAGGCCATTTTGATCGAACAGGTAAACCCTCCGGCCGATTTTCTTCAGGCCGGTCACCGTTGTCCCTGCTTTTGTCACATACTTTACACCATCGGGAGTATTCACGAAGCCTGCCTGCACGGCTATCGGTGCTGATGTCATCAGCATCATCAAAAGCAGCAGAAATGCCGCAATGCGTTTGCCCAATCTCTTCATTCCGCTCCCTCAGTTCTCGCAGTAACTGCTCTTTTTCTGTAACACTTGTAACAAACCATTCGAAAAGCTCCCCTTTATTCATTACAATTTTGTTACATTTATTTGAATATTACACATTTTCGATCTGTATGTCAATAGACGCGCTTGTGTGGTATGATGTCGGGAAACAGCGTGGGCGGTGCTTTTGCCGTTTCATCTGCCGGCAGCACCAAAGCAGTGGATGATGAGATGTCAATCTGAGTAATACCGGGAGGGCTTTGTGATGAAAATTGGGTTTATCGGCTGCGGAAACATGGCAACAGCAATGATTCGCGGGATTCTGAAAAGCGGTCTCGCGTCCGAGGCAGATCTGATGGCCTCCGCAAAGACAGCGAAGACACAGAAAAAAATAACAGACGAGCTGCACCTTGCATGTGGGACCAATGAGGAGACAGCATCGTTCTCCGATGTCCTCTTTCTCGCTGTCAAGCCTCAGTTCTATGAGGATGTCATCCTTTCGATCCGTGACCATGTCAAAAAAGAAGCGCTGATCGTGACGCTGGCGCCTGGCAAGACACTCGAATGGCTCGAATCCCTCTTTGGAAAAGACCGGAAGATTATCCGGACCATGCCCAACACCCCCGCGATGGTCGGCGAAGGCATGACGGCTGTCTGCCCGAACCATTCAGTCACAGATGAGGAGCTTGACTCCGTCCTGGCACTGCTCACCAGCTTTGGTCAGGCAGAAGTGATTCCGGAAAACCTGATTGATGTCGCGACCGCCGTCTCCGGATCCAGCCCGGCTTACATCTTTCTGGCAATTGAAGCAATGGCGGATGGTGCCGTTGCAGATGGAATGCCGCGGAACAAGGCATACAAGTTTGCCGCGCAGGCCGTCCTGGGTTCCGCGAAAATGGTTCTGGAGACAGGAAAGCATCCCGGCGAGCTGAAGGATATGGTCTGCTCCCCGGGCGGAACAACGATGGAGGCTGTCCGCGTCCTGGAAGAAAAAGGCCTTCGGTCCGCCCTGATTGAGGCAGAGAAGGCCTGCGTGCGAAAAGCCCGGGCGATGTAAAACCGCCCGGGTGATCCTTCATTCTTTACTTTGTTCCAAAGATCCGGTCTCCTGCGTCGCCGAGTCCCGGAATGATATAGCCGTGGTCGTTCAGTTTCTCATCAATCGCGCAGATGTAGATATCCACATCCGGATGTTCTCTCTGGACTCTTGCGATTCCCTCCGGAGCCGCAATGATATCCAGAAGGCGGATGTGCTTGCAGCCGTGCTTCTTCAGCATCGAAAGCGCCGCGCACGCACTTCCGCCCGTTGCCAGCATCGGATCAACGACGAATACCTCTCTCTTTCCGCAGTCCGCCGGGAGTTTGCAGTAATATTCGACCGGTTCCAGTGTCTTCGGGTCACGGTACAGCCCGATATGGCCAACCTTCGCAGCCGGAATCATCGTCAGCATTCCCTCGACCATACCCAGCCCGGCTCTGAGAATCGGCACCACTGCCATCTTGCGGCCGGAAAGCTGCTTTGCGGTCATCTTTGTGATCGGAGTCTCAATCTCCACATCTTCCAGTTTCAGATCTCTTGTCGCTTCATAGCACATCAGCCCGGCGATCTCAGATACGATTGTCCGGAAATCCTTTGTCCCGCAGTTCTTGTTGCGGATCACACCAAGCTTATGCTGGATCAGTGGATGATCACATACCGTAACTTTCGACATTCTGTCCTCCTTTATGGGCAGCTTTCGCCGCCATTCTCATGCTGCATCGCTGCAGCTTCCTACCTGCCTCTCTTCTCAGTTCAGCTCCTCCTGCTGAAGAATACCGGCCAGCCGCTCAATCTGCGCATTCAGCTCCCGGAAGCACTGCCCATAATCGCCAAGCGTCCCTCCGTACGGATCATGCACCTCTCCCTCTCCTCGGATGTACTCACTCAGGGAGAACACGTTGATCGGGTTGGCAAAGTCCCTCAGCAGCCGCTCCTTCTCAGCACCCGTGATCGTCAGGATCAGTGTCCTGTCGTCAAAATCTGCCTCATCGAGCGGATCACTCATATGATCTTTCATCGTCAGCCCCTGGGCGACCAGGACAGCCTCCGCTTTCGGATTAATCGGCTCCGGAAAAAGCACCACGAGTCCTTTTGAAAGAATCAGGATATCCTCCAGCAGAAAATGTCTGGAAAGGATCGCCTCCGCCATCGGACTAGTGATCGTATCACTCTCACTCACGAAGATCAGTTTATCATAGTGTTTCACATCCCTACCTCCGGCAGAGAGGTCTCCCTGCCCGTCAGACCTTGATGACCTGGTGGCCTGCCGCCTTGATCAGACGATTCATGATCGCCTGCCCCATTCTCGGCGTATCGAAGGCTTCCGAATAGATCACATCCACACCCAGGTCATCGAAATCCCGAAGGATTCCGTACAGATGCATGGATATGGTGATCTCCTCCGTCCTTGTCCCGATGGACTTGACGATTCCTCTGTCATAGGCCGCCGCAGACTCATCCGTCGCGATGATGCCAACCTTTCCTCCTACGGCTTCCTTCCGGGCAGTCAGAGACCGGATCTCCTCCACAACTCTGTCCTGCGGCCCCTCCACAATTGTGAGCGGCGCCTTCGGTGCGTAGTGGCGATATTTCATGCCAGGTGCCTTCGGATGAAAATTCGGGTCATTGAAATGAAGGCCCGGATCTATCCGGACTTCTCCCAGCACGTCCCGGAGCATCTCCATGTTGATGTATCCGGGTCTGAGGATCATGGGAATTTTTTCTGTCAGATCGATAATTGCGACTCAACTCCGATTCCCACCGGTCCGCCATCGATGATCATATCAATCTTGCCGTCCAGATCATCCTTCACATGCTGTGCCGTCGTCGGACTCGGCCTTCCGGACGTATTGGCGGACGGCGCTGCAATATAGCCGCCGCCTGCCCGGATCATCGCCGCCGCGATCTCATTATCCGGCATCCGGATAGCCACGGTTCCAAGGCCGCCCGTTGTTGAAGCCGGAACACGATCATTCTTGTTGAGAATCATCGTCATCGGTCCCGGCCAGAACGCGTCCGCCAGATCTTTCGCTTCCTGAGGAACGTCCGTGACAATCCGCTCAAGTGCATCAAACTCCGCAATATGGACGATCAGCGGATTGTCTGAAGGTCTTCCCTTCGCCGCATATATCTTCCTGGAGGCCTCCGCATCAAGCGCATTTCCTCCAAGGCCATAGACTGTCTCGGTTGGAAATGCAACCAGACCGCCCGATAAAAGGATATCGCCAGCCTTCTGCATCAGCTTTCGGTCGATTCCCGCTGTCATGTCTGCATATATGGTTTTCATATCTGTCCCTTCTGTCAGCTGCACCCGCCAGCCGGGTTTCATTATAGCACCGCTTTAAGACCGTGTGAACCGTCTGAACGGTTCTGCCTTCGCCGCTCTAAGTTCCTGCGAAATATGCAGAGCGGCTGTGCAAATTGCTCAAATCATCCATATGTTTTGTACATGTATTGTGTTATACTGTTGGAAAACCGCGCGCAGCTTTCCCCTGCGCACAATGCTTTGGGAGGGTACGACTATGGCAGATGAAATCAAATCGGAGGCACTGTCAGAAAATGAGGCAGGCCAGACAGCTGCGGCATCGCCGCAGGCCGTCAGTGTGAACGCTGACGCACCGCAGGCTTCAAAGCCGCAGACGGATGAGCATCAGGCGGTGAGCAAAGAATCCGGCACGCAGACACCCGGGGCGCAGGCGGACGAGCCGCAGACCATGGCAGACGTAGAAGCAGAACTGAATGCTTCCTTCCGTCCGATCCGCGAAGGCGATACGCTGGACTGTGAGGTTGTCGGTGTGGACGACGACAAGGTCACGGTTGACATTGCTTCCTATACGGACGGTATCATCCGGAAAGAAGACGTCAGCGACGATCCTTCTTATTCCATCCGTGAACATATCAGCGTCGGTCAGAAATTGCAGGCGACGGTCATCCGCCGGGATGATCATGGTCATGTCGGCCTTTCTCTGAAAAAGGCAGCCAGTCTCGCGGCCTGGGACCGCGCCAGAAACCTGCTGGCTTCAAAGGAGAATGTCCGTGTGAAGATCTCCGGCGTGACAAAAGCCGGTGCGATCGCCTACCTGGACGGCATCCGCGCATTTATCCCGGCATCAAAGCTCAGCCTGGGCTATGTGTCCGATGACGAGCTCCCGGGGTGGATCGGAAAGGAGATCGAAGTCCGTGTCATCACAGCGGATGAAGGCGGCAATCATCTTGTCCTCTCCGCAAAGGACATTCTCCATGAGAAGCGCGAGGAAGAGCGGCGGGCACACATTGCCCTCGTAAAGCCAGGCACCATCACAGAAGGAACCGTCGAATCCCTGAAGGACTTTGGTGCTTTTGTCGATATCGGAGAAGGCGTGACAGGGCTGCTGCATGTCTCCCAGATCAGCCAGAAACGGATCAAATCGCCGGCAGATGTTTTGAAGGTCGGACAGAAGGTCCGTGTCAAGATCACAAAAGTTGCGGATGGCCGCGTTTCCCTGAGTATGAAGGCGCTCGAGGATGAGGGAGATCCGCAGGCAGACACAAAGGAAGAACACTATGACCTTCCGAAGAGCGAGGAGATCGGAACCGGACTCGGTGCTCTGCTGAAAAATATCCGTCTCTGAAGCCGGCAGCTTTCACGAAAAAACACGGGATCCTCTCATCGGAATCCCGTGTTTTTTCTTTGCTTAATCTTTGCTGAACAGGCCCTTCACCCAGTCAAAGGCCCTCTTGTACCAGGCATCCGGCTTCAGCTCCGCGCCGTACTTGTCACACTGATACGATTCTGCATT
>USJM01000097.1 GCA_900555005.1 uncultured Lachnospiraceae bacterium
CCCCGGTCGATTTTCTGACCGTCAGTTCCGGCTGAAATTCATAGGTGAAGGCTGACGATGGCTTCTCGGGATGATCAATCATCTCAAGCAGTGTCAGGGCTGTCTTCTCCCCCAGCGCTTCCATCGGATGGTGAACCGATGTCAGCGGAACCGGAGACAGCTCCGCCAGCCTGGAGTTGTCGACACTCGCAATTGACAGATCCTGCGGGATGCGGATGCCCCGCTCCGCACACAGTTCCGTCAGCATATAGGCTGCCTCGTCATTGTAGCAGACTGCTGCCGTGCACCCCTCCAGGCGGTCCAGAATCCAGTCGTCCCTTTTGAGCATACCCTTCAGCATGACCGTATCCACCCAGCTGACATGATCCTCCTCGATCGGAAGCCCGGCCCGGATCAGTGCATCCTGATACCCCTGGTAACGGCAGAGTCCTTCGCCGTCATCATTTTTAAAGATACCGCCGATTTTCCTGTGCCCCAGTGAGAGCAGATAGTCGGTTGCCGCTTTCCCAACTGCCACATCATCCAACGAAACATGTGGAATGTCAAGACTCGGATAGAAGGTATTGAAAAAGATGACCGGGATTCCCCGCTCCCTGAGTTTCTGATAATAGACCAGGTTCGGGTTCGGCAGCGCTGATGCAACCGGCTCCACGATCAGAGGGTCCCTCGCCTGCTGCCTGTCCAGCTCCGAAAGGATTCTCCGCTCCGTCTCCCGCCTGTTGCTCGTAAACATGATCCGTGTCGCATACCCGTGTTTCTGAAGCGTTGTCGCCATCGACTGGAGAATCCTCGGAAAGATATAAGAATCTGTATAGGATGAAATGATTGTGACGGAATTCGACAGCGGTTCCCGGCGGCCTCCGCAGGCCTGTCCCCGGATGTAGGACCCGCTGCCCTGAATCTTCTCGATGATCCCCTCCTGCTCCAGCTTTGAGAGCGCCTGCCGGATCGTCTGCCGGCTGTAGGAAAACCGCTGCGCAATCTCCGTCTCGGTCTCCAGGCGGTCTCCAGGGTGCAGCGTTCCTGCATCCAGTCTCCCGCGCACCCAGTCTGCCACCTGCTGGTATTTTGAAGTTCTCGACATTTCGTCCTCCTGCCTGCTGATGGCTCCGGCCAGAGTATTGCGGCATCGTTTGTCGAGGTTGGACGTCCCCCTGCCTGCCGATGTCTCCGGCTGCTGCCCGGCTCTGGCTGCTCCCCGGCTCAAGCTGCTTCCCGGCTCAGACTGTTTCCTGGCTCAGACTGCTTCCCGGCTCCGGCTGTTCCCTGGCTCAGGCTGCCTCCCGGCTCCGGCTGTTCCCCGGCTCAGGCTGCTGAATCCAGATAGCTGTAGAAGATATTCCCGGCTACGGCAAACAGATCCGTGGAATCCTGCATTCCGAAGTAGGTCCACTTTGTTTCACCCGGATTCAGCAGATAGGTGTTGTACTTGTCATACCCGACGATGATTTTGACCCCCTCTGCAGTCTGCGCAATGACTGGCCTTCCATGGCTCACAAAGTAGAGCACCTCATCCAGCGTGCATCCGCTCAGGTCGACCACCTGTTTTCCGATACCGATCTGAAGCTGGGAGACGTCTGTCGTCCCGCTTCTCACCGCCTCCGGAATCTTTTTCATCGGAATCTCCACCTGGTCCACCTTATCGCCTCTGACCCAGACGTAATCCTGCGATTGATTGATGACAACACCGAACACACTGTCCGCTTTCACAATGGCATCGTTCGGATATGTATACATCGCCGTCAGGCCGCCGGATGCATAGACATAATAGAGCTCCTGCATATCCGGGTTCACCGGGATCACGGCCGTCTTCGACGTACCTGTCACCAGCCTGCTTGCAGCCGTATCTGCCTTCTCAAAGCTGATCGCTGCGCCGACCCGAAGCAGAACCTCCGTCCTTTTCCTGTCGTCGACCTGCGTCGCAATCCCAAGCTCAACATCCGCCGCTGTATCCGACGAGACAATCTGATCTTCCGGCGCATCCTCATAGCCGCTGTCCTTCTTTGTCACGCGGCTCAGCTTCAGCATATTTCCAGTCTTCTGTACCCCTTTGACATAGATGCCGTCCGCCTGGTAGGTCTTGACTGACTTCCCGTCCGCATCGACAATCTGGAGCTGGTACATCGGAAAGATGCCATTGCCGCCATGCGGGACCTGCACGTCTCCCTGCTTTGCGATGCCATATACCAGATCATCTTTCATGAAGGAGAGCGGCCGCAGATATTCATCCTGCCCGCACGAATACGCCCGGGTTTCGCCGCTCTCAAGATCGATCTCCTCCAGTTCGGAGGAGCCATAAACCTTCCCCTCCTTCAGCCAGGCAAAATACCGGCCGGACTCCGACCCTGCATAGCACTCATTGCTGATCCCCTTCTGGACTTCCCTCACTTCACCCGAGGCACATCGACTGCATACAGCACCCCTGACAGAAAGACATAGCAGGTCTTGTCGTTCTGCGTCAGGTACAGGCAGTCTTTCATATCCAGCTGAATCCGCTCCGTGTTGCCGTCACTCTGGAGAAATGCGAGTTCCGACACCATGTTGGATCCGGCATCGTAGTAATACAGCGCAATGCCGTTGTCTCCCTCATGACTGCCCCGGTTCATATAGCCGCCGACCGCGAAGGTGACATTCCCGTTCTCATCTACCCGGATAATCCGGATTGTGTTCTGCCTGTAGAAGTCCCGCGCATCCATGTTCTCTGTCTGCGGGAATCCGAAGACGCGTGTGAAGGAGCCCTTCTGCGTCATATATGTCCAGAGTACATTCTCCTGAACAAATGCAATGCAGCGGTTCTTGGAATCCGCCTTGTACTCGACCTCCTTCTGGGTGATGCCCAGATCGATTCCATCCTTCGTCAGGACACTGCTGTTTTCCGGATCAAAAATCTGATCCGTCGTCCGCTCAAAATTCAGCAGATAGACACGGCTGTCGGTATATCGCAGCCTGTAGTACTCATGTACATCATAAACCTCCTGCGCCCCGGCTTCCGAGGCTGCGGAGATACGGTAATCCATCGTCATCGTCGCCGTGTTTTCGTTGATCTCCGTCAGCCTCGGCGTCGGTTTATAGAAAATCTGCGGATTCAGCTTTCCCCATGTCAGCCGCTGAACACTGTCATGAATGTCCATGTACGCCAGCGTATCATCCTGGTCGGTTGTATCGTCCGGCTCGATCGCCTGTCCGACAGAATCCAGGTCCGTCTTGTTGATGCATTTATCCCAGAATCCGGCGGCAAAATTCAGGTAATCGGAGGTGTGAAGTCCGTCCGCCAGAAGCACATGCGTATAGTAATAGATGTTCCGCCCGCCCGTGGCAACCTGGATCTTCAGAACATATTCCTGGTTCATCAGAATCTTGTCCATCAGCGTCAGATCTGCCGTGATCGTGTCGCCGTCCTGGTTCAGCTTGATCACCTTCGTATTCTCCAGCGACTTGGTCCCGTCGATTGTGGATACCTCGTAGGACACGGAATCCACCGCTGCCCCGAAGGTCTCTATCTTGATCGTGATCCCTCTCGTGTCCGAGAGCGGTGTGATGCTGTCACGCAGCTCTGAAGCATTGATCTCACGGCTGTACCCGTGCAGCTCATTGAAGTCTATGCCATCCTTCTGCATGCAGACCAGCGGAAATGTAGAACTGCTCATGACTGTCGCGGTGTCCGGCGTCACCTTGTTGATCATACGGCTGAATCCGATGACACTGACGATGAACAGCACCGTCAGAAGCACAATCCGGATCAGCAGGTTTCGGATATACAGAACATTCTCTCTCAAGGGTTTCTCCCCGTCTGTCAGTGTCAGGACCACTGAATCGTGATCACGTGAAAAGAGTCATCGCAGGAATACCGTGTGTTCCAGGTATCCACGCCATTTTGCTGCATCAGGTACTGAACAGCGTCGTTGTACATCTTGTCCGTGAACAGCTGCTCTTTGGCCTCGCTGTAGGCATCGGCTGACCCGAACTTCATAACGATGCTCTGTCTGCCGCTCTCCACGGAGTCCATCAGCGCATTATACACCGTATCGTAGTCAAATGTCTCATAATACATGCCGTTGATTTTATAGTAGTTCCAGGAATCATCCGTGCAGGCCGGAAGCGCGATGCTCCCGTCCGGGATGTGAGTCGGCAGGATCTCATCATCCGTACAGCACAAATAATTGTAATTCATGACGGTAATGCCGGTTCCGCTCTCCTGACCGTCCGCAAAGACCGGATCGCCCCAGGTGACATCGACATGGTAATACTGATCGCCGATCCGGACGATATTCCAGGCGTGGTCACCGCCATTTTTGATCTTCCCGGTTACATAAGTGCAGAAATAGCCCATCCTGTGGAGGATATACTGGAAAGCCTTGGCATATCCCGCACAGACAGACTTATGATACAGAAGCGCACTCTGCGCGCACTGACTGGACGGTGCATTCACGTCGTATTCAACCTGATTGATCAGGTACTCATAGACCGACTTGATCCGTCCGTAGTCTGACCAGGTTTCATCCGTCTGGGCGATACACGCATCCGCTGCGGCGTCCAGCTGCTGTTTCATCTCATCGCGCTGGTCTTCCGGGACGGTTGACTCAATCTGGTAGCTGACGACCTTTCCGGTGAGATTGCTGACAACCGTCTGCGCGCTGGATCCGACCCAGAACAGCTCCGGATGGTCTGCCAGGACGGCAAAGTACGCCTTCCAGAAGTCGTCCGCGCTGACCTGCGCATACAGATCCCCGCTGTCCTCCCGGTTGCTGAGCCTGGAATACAGTTCTCTGTAGATTTCATTGTAGCTGCTGTCCAGGTGGTCAAAGTAATATTCCTCAATGCCTCCGTGATCCCACTCCGTATCTCCCAGATGGTAGTACGGGCTCTTCTCCAGACCGGCGGAGACTGCCAGATGCCGCGCTCCGCAGCCGCAGAGCGTCAGTGCCGCAAAGGTCATCAGCAGGATGACGGCTCCCTTCTTCAGAAGCCCCCGGGCTCCTTCAGTCTCCGGCCTTCCTGCCCGGCTTCTCTCTTTTTTCTCCATTCAAACCTCATAATATGTACAGCCATGCGGCCGCTCAGCGCTTCCACTTCTCACAGAGCCTCAGGATTTCCTGCGTAAACTCCGAGAGATCCTTGTTGGCTCCGCCCTCGCTGTCCCGGATCACGCTCATCAGCCGCGAGCCGGCTGCAACCAGCTTTGTATATACCTGGGCTGCTTTCCTGGTCTGCGAGGTCACGCGCACGGCCGCGCCCCTGTCGGAGCCCTTTCTGCGGACAAATGCACCCCCGGCTGCCTTCGCCTCCGCAAGGCCTTTCTGTCTTTCCTTCGAGAGCAGCACCGGCTGCGCGTCAACCGTGATCTGGCCGCTGGCCAGATCAAACTCTGCGCCGGAATAGGGCGCATAGGCATCCAGCCTAAGCTCATTCTTCAGCCTGTCCCTGAATATCTCGGTGACATAATCCTCGCCGTGTGTGACAAAGACTTTCTGCGGCTTTTCCTCCATCGAGGAAATCCAGCGCATTAGTCCCTCATTGTCAGCATGTCCGGACACCCCCGGCAGCTGGCAGATCTCCGCCTCGACATCGATGTCCTCGCCGAACAGCCGGAGATGGTCCGCCCCTTCCAGGAGCGCCCGCCCCGGTGTTCCCGCTGCCTGATAACCGACAAACAGGATGGTACACTCCGGCCGCCACAGATTGTGCTTGAGGTGATGCTTGATCCGTCCGGCGTCGCACATGCCGCTCGCAGAGATGATGACCTTCGGCTCCTCTATGAAATTGATCGCCCTGGAGTCGTCCGCCGTGACAGCCGTCTTCAGCCCGTCAAAACCGATCGGGTTAATCCCCTTCTGAAGCAGCTCCGTTGCCTCTGCGTCGAAATCTTCATACATCCGCTTCTGAAAAACCTGCGTGGCTTCATTTGCAAGCGGGGAATCCACATAAACCTTGAACCCATCATGGCCTGACACCATATGTTTTTCCTTGATTTCCCGGATAAAATAGAGCATCTCCTGGGTTCTGCCCACAGCAAATGAAGGAATCACAACATTCCCGCCCCGGTCGAAGGTCCGCTGGATGACCTCCGGGCCATGGTATCGTCGATGATCTTCGCCAGATTCTCGGTGTAGCTCCACACCTCAGTGTGGTTGCGGTTGCCGTAGGTGGACTCCATCACCACATAGTCCGCCTTCTTCGGATAGACCGGATCCCGGATGAGCGGCTGATTCGTATTTCCGATATCCCCGGAGAAGATGATAGACCGCGTCGTGTCTCCCTCCGTGATGGTCACCTCAATTGAGGCGGACCCGAGCAGGTGCCCCGCGTCAAAAAAGCGGACCTTGATTCCGTCGGCGATATAGCGTTCTTCCTCATAGTTCAGATTCACGAAACACTTGACCGCTCCCTGCGCGTCCTCGATTGAGTACAGCGGCTCGACCAGCTCACGGCCGGCCCGCTGGTTCTTGCGGTTCTTCCACTCAGCCTCAAATTCCTGGATATGGGCTGAATCGAGCAGCATGATGCTGCACAGGTTTGCCGTCCCATAGGTCGAGAAAATCTGGCCGTGGAACCCATGTCTGTACAGAAGCGGCAGATTCCCGGAATGGTCGATGTGCGCATGCGTCAGCAGGACCATGTCGATGTCCCCCGCCGCCACCGGAAGTGGTTTGTTCTCATATAAATCCGGTCCCTGCTCCATCCCGCAGTCAATCAGGATCTTTTTTCCGGCAGCTTCCAGATAGTAGCAGCTTCCTGTGACTTCGTGATCAGCTCCAAGAAAAGTCAGTTTCATGGACAAATCCTCCCTCCTATAATAAAGTCGTAGGGTAAAGATGACCTGACAGCCAGTC
>USJM01000098.1 GCA_900555005.1 uncultured Lachnospiraceae bacterium
TTAAGAATACGCCGCTGCACGATGGCGCTGTGATTGTCAGGGGAGACCGGGTGACAGCGGCGACCTGCTATCTTCCGCTGTCTGACAATATGAGACTCAGCAAGGAGCTCGGAACCCGCCACAGAGCGGGCGTCGGCATTTCGGAAGTGACAGATTCCCTTACTGTCATCGTGTCGGAGGAGACGGGACGGATTTCCCTTGCCTACCGGGGCAGCCTGGAGAGAGGGGTTACGGAGGAACGTTTCCGCGACCGGATGATTCAATTCCAGAATAAGTCTGAGCTGAAGCGCAGACCGATATTCAGGAAGGAGAAGCCAAAGAATGGGACATAAAATCGGGGAGGCGCTGTTCCGGAACATCGGGCTGAAAATCGCGGCCCTGGTCATTGCATTCTTTGTATGGGTCGGCGTGACAAATACGAACAACCCGGTCAAGACCCAGCTGTTTACAAATGTACCGATCACGATTGTCAATCAGGATGCTGTTGCGGACATCGGGAAGGTGGTCGAGCAGCAGGGAAACGGCACGGTTACGCTGAGAGTCACGGACCGCAGGTCTGTTCTCAGCCAGCTGGCCCGGAACGGTTCTGATTTCTACGTGGAAGCGGACATGAAGAACCTTAACAGCATGAATACTGTCCCTCTGACGGTCACCTGCAGCAATCCGCAGGTGACCTGGGACAAGATCGAGGTGCTGCCGTCCTCTCTGTCTGTCAAGCTGGAGGACAAGGTGGAGCAGACTTATGTGGCCTCCATCTCGACCAACGGGACGCCGGCAACAGGCTGGGAGGTTGGCTCATCGTCGGTGACGACAGGCAAGAACATCGTGCTGGCCGGCCCGTCATCGCTGATGAGGAGGATCAATCAGGTCGTCGCACCGGTCGATGTCGCGGGGCTTTCCTCTGACTATACGCTTTCCAGTGTCCTGAAAGTCTATGATAAAAACGGGGACGAGCTGACGGATGCTCAGATGAAGTCCCTTGAGTTCAAGGACGCGGCCGGGACAGTCATCAAGGATCATACCGTGAAGGTGATGGTTGATCTGTGGAAAATCCGGACCGATGTGCCGATCCGGATCCGCACGACCGGGACACCTGCCTGGGGGTACCGTGTTTCCTCCATCAAGATGATCCCGGAGACCATATCCGTTGCAGGAACAGATGAGGCGCTCGCGGAACTTGGCGACGAGCTGACGGTGAAGGATGTCATCAATGTCTCGGGGGCAAAGGAGAATGTAAAGCAGGAGATCAACCTTGAGGACACGCTGGATCAGATGTCCGGCCTCAAGCTGATCTCGGATGCGGATCCGTCCGTCGAGGTGGAGGTTTCCATCGAGAAGAATGGGGATGTGACGCTGGATATTCCGCTCAGCGACATCGCTGTACAGAACTGGCCGGAGGGTATGGATCTGGTCTTTACCCCGGCTGACAAGATCTCAGTCAGTGTCCATGCGACAGAGGATGACGAGAAACCTCTTACAGCGAAAGACATATCGTTGTCAATCGATTTGAGCCGATGTGCGGAACCCGGAAGCTATGAGATCCCTGTTCAGGTGACGGTGCCGGATGGGTATGAGCTTGCAGGTGATGTTTCGCTGACAGTTGTCTCTGCGAAACAGGAGGCTGCGACGGAGGCAGATCAGGGATAAGAGATGGAAAGCAGAGAGATTGTACTGAATAATGAGAAGGGGCTTCATCTGCGCCCTGCCGGGAAGGTCTGTGATCTTGCGCTGAAATTTCAGTGCAGGACGGAGATGAAGGTCGGAACCGGCGTATACAATCTTAAGAGCATGCTCAGTGTGCTGAGTGCACAGGCTGTGGCTGGGACGAAGATGGAGATTGTCTGCAGCGGACCGGACGAGAGGGAAGCGATCGCCGCAATCTGCACGCTGCTCGAACATCTGGATGAGGATTGATCAGAAGCTGTTTGGAAACAGCGGGAGGGAACGTGATGGGTGAGCATATTGTAGTCAGGTGGAAACGGCTGTTGATCGGGATGCTGGCTGTCCTGCTGCTGGCAGTCCTTGCATCATCCTCTGCACAGGCAGGATTTGTCAGACAGGATGGAAAGCGGTATTATTACAGGACATCGGGCAGGAAGGTGAAGGGCTGGCTGAAGAAGGGGAAGAAAACCTATTACCTGGATCCGGACCAGGATGGTGCTGTGACAGTCGGCTACCTGAAGCTTGGGAAAAAGGGCTATTATTTCCGGAAAACGGAACCCTTGTGAAAGGCGCATTTGCCACGGACCCGCTTGGGCATACCTATTATGCGGCAAAAAGCGGTGTTCTGTACCGCGGGCTCAGGAAAATCGGGAAGCGGTATTACTATTTTGACAGAAGCAGTCATGCGATGCAGACCGGCTGGGTAAAGACTTCCAGGGGAACCTACTATATGAAGGGGGCCGGAAAACTGCGCGGAACGGCTGTCACCGGATGGCTCCGGAAGGACGGGCTGCGATACTATTTCAATAATGCCGGCCGCATGGTGACAGGACTGGTAAGGATCGGCGGAAGACAGTACTATTTTGATCCGCAGTCCGGTGCGATGGCGACCGGAACGGTTACACTGAAGGGGAAAACCTACAACTTCGGAACGAATGGAATCAAGGTGAAGGAGCCGGTGACAGGGCCATGGAGCGTGAAGGTCAATCAGTCAACCTGCACCGTTACGGTTTACCGCGGAAGTACACCGGTGAAGGCATTTGCCTGCTCAGTTGGTCTGAATGGAGCGACGCCGGACGGAACTTTCCGGATCATGGATCATCTGCGCTGGCATGAGCTGCTGGGACCGTCCTGGGGACAGTGGTGCTCCCATATTACATGGGATATTCTGTTCCATTCGATTCCGTACTCAGCGCCATATGACAAGTATTCCATGGCCATCAGCGGATATAACAAACTTGGACAGGCGGCCTCCCATGGGTGCGTGCGGCTGGCAGCCATCAATGCCAAATATATCTATGACAATGTCCCAGTCGGGTCCACGGTCGTAATCTTCCACGGCTCTGCGAAGAATGACCCACTCGGGAAGCCGATGACTCCCTATGTCGGGAGCTGGAATCACACGTACGACCCGACCGACCCGACCATCTGAGACGTGTGAACCTGGCCGGGCGGATATCTGCCGGGCACGCTTTCCAAACAGGACGGAGGCGTGTCCGGCAGACTGCGTGCCGGGGCACCTCATGTGGTGCACCGGACGCTGGAAGGCCTTCGATGCAAGCTGCAGGATAAGTCGAAAGGATGCTGTTATCACGGTGCCGGCAGACGGATGGATACTCCGGGAAGAACGGATGGACTGAATATGAGAAGAGAAAGATACAAGCGGCTGATTATGTTTCTGGCGTCCCTGCTCGTGATCGGACTTCAGACAGCGAATTTGCGTGGATCTGGTACAAGTACTATAATGTGCGCGGCGTGATGCGGTTCTTCTACTGGAGAAGAGGCAACTGGGCGCTGATCGCCCTCTATTTTCTGACAGTCATCCTGGTGAGCAAGCTGTTTGGCGCCCTGAAGGTCGGATATATGAGGGTGCTGGATGTCATCATCGCCCAGATTTTCTCCGTACTGCTTACGAATGTTCTGGCTTACCTTCAGCTGGCGCTGATCGGCAGATGGAGATTCCTCTCCCATACGGGCCCGATGGTGAAACTGACCTTTGTCAACCTTCTGGTTGTCATTCTCTGGGTGGTGTTTATGAGGTGGATTTACAACACCATCTATCCGCCGAAGTCGGTGATCCTGGTCTATGATGTGCACAACCCTGAAAAGCTTCTGAAGAACATTGCGTCCAGGCGGGACAAGTATGTCATCGCGGAAGCTGTGATGATTGACAAGGGGCTGGATTTCATCAAAGAACGGATTTTGCGGTATGAAACCTGTATTCTCGGGGATATCTCCTCGCATGAACGAAATGTGCTGGTGAAATACTGCTTTGAACGAAACATCCGCTGCTACTGCAGCCCGAAGATCTCCGACATCATGCTGATGTCAGCGGAAAAAATCCACATGTTTGACACGCCGCTTCTGTTAATGCGGAACAGGGGACTGACGGTCGAGGAAGCTTTTGTGAAGCGGCTCCTTGACATTGTGGTCAGCATTCTGCTGACGGTCATTCTCTCCCCGGTCCTGCTTTTGATTGCAGTCCTGGTCAAGTGCTACGACGGGGGACCTGTGTTCTACAGACAGGATCGTCTGACAAAGGATGGGAAGGTTTTCCAGATCATCAAGTTCAGATCGATGAGTGTTGATTCAGAAAAAAATGGAGCGAGACTTGCCGCAAAGGGAGACCGGCGTGTGACACCGGTCGGCAGAGTGATCCGGAAAATTCATTTTGACGAGCTTCCTCAGCTGTTCAACATCATCAAGGGCGAGATGTCGATCGTCGGACCGAGACCGGAGCGCCCTGAAATCGCTGCTCAGTATGAGAAGGAAATCCCGGAATTTACATATCGTCTGAAGATGAAGGCCGGCCTGACAGGGTACGCGCAGGTCTATGGCAAGTACAATACAAAGCCCTACGATAAACTGAAGCTGGATCTGACTTACATCGAGAATTACTCCCTCTGGCTGGATTTTCAGCTGGTTGCTGCGACTGTAAAGGTTATATTCCAGAAGGAGAATACAGAGGGTGTAGACCAGTCACAGAAGACAGCATTGCCCGACCAGGACAGTCAGAGCCGCAGGCAGCTGGAAATGGAAGTTCAGCATACCGTGGATGAACTGAAGTGGCAGCAGGAGATCGACCAGGTGCGCCAGGGGGAACTTGGAGAAAGCTGGGAAAGCGCGGCGGCACTCCCGAAAGGCGTGCGGGCGGTGGATGTGATGGCCGGACATGAGCCGGGACTTCTGGTTTCTGTTATCATTCCGTGCTATAATGCCGCAGATACCCTTCCGTCTGCAATTGACAGTGCACTCATGCAGGATCTGCACTTCGAGTCCTCGCAGCAGATCGGCAGAGGCTCCGTGCAGCGTCTGGAAGTGCTGGTTTGGATGATGGATCAAGAGATGACATAGGGAGTGTACAGGAACGGTACAAGGGCGATGCAAGGGTTCATTTCTATCGGAATGAGAAGCGTCTTGGCGTGGCAAAAACGCGCAACCGCGGGGCGCTGCTGGCACGCGGCCAGTATATTGCCTACCTGGACGCCGATGATATATGGGCGAGGAATAAGCTGAAGAAGCAGTTTGCCCGGATCTACCAGACGGGCTGCGTCCTCTGCTGCACAGGGAGGGAGCTGATGAACCCGGACGGAAGTCTGACCGGTCACGTCATCGGTGTAAAGGAGCTTCTGACGGAAAAGGATCTTCTCCGGCAGAATCCGATCAACTGTTCCTCCGTTGTGGCATTGACATCAGTGGTCCGGCAGTTTCCGATGGCCTGTGAGGGAGCGCACGAAGATTACATTACATGGATGAGTATCATCCGGCGATACAAGACGGCCTGCGGGGTCAGCGAACCACTTCTGTACTACCGGATTTCTGAGAGCGGAAAGAGCGGCAGCAAACTGAAGAGTGCGCGCATGACCTGGCGTTCCTACCGCTGTATGGGCATGTCGGTTCCAAAAAGCTGCCTCTGCTTTATCAGTTATGCCTTTCACGGCGCGATGAAGTACAGAACATTCTATTCAGAAAGATCAAAGCATGCTGAAATATCTGATAACAGAACGAAAACTGATCGTGACACTGGCAAAGAATGACTTTCGCAAGAAGTTTGCCGGTTCCTATATGGGAATTCTCTGGGCACTGGTTCAGCCTGTCGTCACCGTCCTGATGTACTGGTTTGTCTTTCAGGTCGGACTCAGACAGACGCAGAGCTACGGCGGGGTCCCCTTTATTCTGTGGATGCTGGCAGGGCTGGTCCCGTGGTTCTATTTCAATGATGCGCTGACCGGCGGTACCAACTCGCTGGTCGAATACAGCTATCTTGTCAAGAAGGTTGTGTTCCGGATTGAGATTCTCCCGATTGTAAAGGCGTGTTCGGCGCTGTATGTACATGTGTTCTTCGTGGTGCTGACGTATGTGCTGTACTGTCTCTACGGAAAATTTCCGGGCTGGTACAGCTTTCAGCTGCTTTACTACTCAGGCTGCATGTTCATCCTGGTGCTGAGTTTGTCCTATGGGACAGCCGCCATTTCTGTCCTGTTTCGCGATAATGTCCAGATTGTGGCGATCGCTCTTCAGGTCGGGGTATGGTTCACACCGATTATGTGGAATTTTGCAGACATTGCGCCGCGTCTGCCGAAGGTGGTCTGCTGGATCTTCAAGCTGAACCCCATGTACTATATCTGTTACGGGTACCGGGACAGCCTGATCGGGCATGTTCCGTTCTGGCATCATCCGGCGCTGACAGCCTGGTTCTGGATCTTCACGATTCTTGCTTATCTGTGGGGGACAAGGACATTAGACGATCCAGGGGCCATTTTGCGGACGTTCTGTGATGTCCGGCGAGAAGGAGAGTTCTAACTTGCATCGATTCGGGAAGAAACAAAAAGAGGCGGAAGGGCTTCAGAAGCAGAACATTGATGATACCGCCATCGAGGTATGTGATGTCACGAAGGTCTACCGCCTGTATGAGCGGCAGAGAGACAGGCTCTGGGAGACGCTGGGACTTGACAGAAAGAAGACCTACAAGAAAAAATATGCATTAAATCATGTCAGCTTCCGGGTGAAACGGGGCGAGACGGTCGGCATCATCGCGGCACAGTCCATCGGCGAACCCGGCACGCAGCTCACCATGCGTACCTTCCACATCGGCGGTACGGCGTCCAAGGAAATCGAACGTTCGAACTTCGAGGCGCAGCATGAC
>USJM01000099.1 GCA_900555005.1 uncultured Lachnospiraceae bacterium
TGCGCGGCCCAGGGGGGGGCGAAAAGCCGCCTGAAGCTGCTCCTCAAACTGCGGATAGAATTCCTTCTCTGTGTCAAAGCCGGCAAGATAGCACTTTTCCAGAATCTGCATGCAGACAATTTTCCGCAGACGATCCTGCACAGCATCCGTGCACCCTGAAGCAGTCCCTTGCGTCTGCGCGGCGCCTGTGCTTCCGGCAGCTGTCCCCTGCATCTGTGCTGTTCCCATGCTTCCTTCCCCGGCTCCGCAGCACGCCTGCGCGGCCTTCAGAAAGGCGTGCCAGGTTCTGCAGTATGCCTCGTACGCGAAAGATCGGGAATGCCCAGCCATTTTTTCACCTTCACCTTGCTGCCGGTACAGTGTGTACACTCTCCGGTCTGCAGGATGTAGGAAAAATCTCCGTCCTCCCAGCAGCGCCCGAGCGGATAAAGCCTGCAGATTCCCGGGCGGTACGTGTGGATCTCACATCTCCCATCCGCCCCAAGATAGGGACATACGCCTCCTGCCATGGCCAGCACCGGCTGAATCAGCCCGTCGATCACCTCAAGTCTGACTGTCACGTTCAGAAGCTTCTCCAGGCCACAGCCTGCAGCCTTCTTCAGCTGATAGATATCCCATGGATCCAGCACGATCAGCGCGTCCATCCGGCAGCAGTCACAGCAGCCCAGACAGCCATTTGTCCCGATCTTCACCAGGTCATCCGCCCTGTACCGCCTTCCATCCGAAATCTCCTCGATCGACTGTTCACGTCTCATCCGGCACCTCCATCAGCTTTGAGAAAATCGGAAGCGCATTGTACAGGTACCGGGTTGTCCCGTGACTTCCATGGTGCACCTCTCCTTCCCCGATTTCAAAAACAACATTGGCGGCTGTCCCGCCGTCCCCGAAGGAAAAGAATTCCGGATGATTCTTCTCATCCCGCACCTGCGCCTCCACGACGTCCAGTGCGAAATCCTTCGACCCGACGCAGGAATACAGGAAGAAATCATCCTTCGTGTATCCCTGGGCGGCGACCGCGTCCATGATGTACCTGGCGCCGAAGTCAGCCATCGTTCCGCTCTCCTGCGCGTCAGGCCCCCAGTACAGGGAACCGCTCATTCCCAGAAATGAATGAAAATAGTCCAGGCAGTCACAGAGACGGTAGTACGTGGTGACGCTCCCCATCGAAAATCCTCCGAAGGATCTCTGCCACCTGGATCCCTCAGGCCAGCCTCATCGACCGTCTCCGCACAGGTGCTGTAGTGGCTTTCCACCTGAGGAAGCACGTCCCGGCGCAGCTCGTCCACAAACCCTTTGGTATATTCCGCGTCCCAGTCAGCCTCCCGTTTCTGTCCCTGCTTCGGATAGTAGGTCAGTCCCACGAAGATCATCGGCTTGATCTCTCCGAGGGCAATCATGTTGTCGACAACATATTTGAGCTCCTTCGGCTGGAGCGCGGAACCGAAAAACCGCTCAGCACTTCCGCCCGCCCCATGCATGAGGTAAAAAATCGGATACCTTTCCGAGGTGTCATATCCGTACGGGAGATAGACCTCCGCGTACTTTCTGATCTCCTTCTCTTCCCTTCCGTAAAGGCCATACGTGTTTGTCGTGTACCAGAACTTTTCGATTGTACCGCTTTCCGCAGGCTCATAGGTATAAGCCGCCGGCACCTCGTCCATCGACAGCCCCACCTTTGCAAGGCCGCCATCCTCCTGTGTCGACTGCGTCTTGACCATCACGCTGGATATATTGCTGCGGGCAGCTGCCACCTTCGGTGCCTGGGCATGGAGGAAGCTCTTTCTTCTCAGAAACAGCAAAAAAAGAACCGCCACGCCAAAAAGACCCAGGAGCAGGCCGCACCGAATTTGCTTCCTGCTCCTGAGTCCTGTTTTCTGTCCGGGATGATTCGATCTCTTCATGTCCATCTCCTTCGTCTGCGCAGACAGTCCATGCTGTTTTCCCTGACAGTCGAATCAGTCAGCCTTCCTGCGGTTCCGCATAAGAGGCCACGATGCCGGTCAGGATCTTCACCTCGTCATCCATGTCCTCGGCCGTGATGTGCTCAAACGGGCCATGGAAGCCATAGCCGCCCGTCCCGAGATTCGGGCAGGGAAGCCCGCGGAAGGAAAGCGCTGCACCATCCGTCCCGCCGCGCACAGGGGCGCTGTCCGGGGTGATTCCAAGTGCTGAGATTGCCTTTCTTGCGTTCTCGACCAGGTGCATGCAGGGCCGAATCTTCTCTTCCATGTTCCGGTACTGCTGCTTTATGGTGAGCTTTACGGTTCCCTCCCCGTACTTCTCATTGATCGTTTTTTCGATATGCCGCAGAAGATCCAGCCTTGCCTGGAAATGCCCTTCGCTGTGGTCTCTCACCAGGTAGGACACCTCTGCCTTCTCCACCGTCCCGCTGATGCTCTCCAGATGGAAGAACCCTTCCCGGCCTTCCGTCAGACGCGGGATATCCGCTGCCGGAAGCATCGCGTTGATCTCGCAGGCGACAAGACCAGCATTGATCATCAGGTCCTTTGCGCTTCCAGTGTGGACAGAAACCCCGCGGATCTCGAACTGTGCGCCTGCCGCGTTGAAGTTTTCATACGTGATTTCGGAGGTCGCCCCGCCATCCACCGTGTAGGCATAGTCCGCGCCGAACTGCTTCAGATTGAACAGATGCGCCTCTGAGCCAATCTCCTCATCCGGCGTAAATGCAATCGAGAGGGCCCGTGCGGAAGCTTCTGGTCTCTCAACGTTTCAACCAATGTCAGAATCTTGCGATCCCGGCCTTGTCGTCCGCCCCGAGCAGGGTCGTCCCGTCGGTCGTAATCAGGGTCTTCCCCTTCATCTGCGTCAGCTCCGGGAAGTCCGCCGGATCCAGCACCTTTCCGTCCCCGAGCGCAACCGCCTTTCCATCATAGTGTTCATGAATCTGCGGCCTGACATCCTTCCCGGAAGCGTCCGGCGCGGTATCCATGTGTGCGATGAACCCCAGCTTTGTCGGTTCTCCAGTCCGGGTGTCGCCGGAATATGGCCGGTCACGTAGCCATTCTCATCAAGGCCGGCATCCCCGATGCCAAGACGCTTCATCTCTTCCACCAGGATTCTGGCCAGATCCAGCTCCCGCTCCGCACTCGGCGAGCAGGCTTCATTCTCCGGATCGCTGGTTGTCCAGACCCTCGCGTACCGGAGCAGTCTCTCATATGCTCTCATCTGCCACTCCTCTTCTCAGGCCTTCAGGAATGCCATGTATGCATTTCTCGCCTCAAAGATATCCGCCTTGCTCGTGACCTCCATCGGTGCGTGCATGTTGAGCACAGCGACCCCGGCATCGACCACGTTCATCGCGTATGCCGCGGAAATATAGGCGATGGTTCCGCCGCCGCCCACATCCACTTTGCCAAGCCCTGCTGTCTGGAACGCGACATCCGCATCATCCATGACCTTGCGCACCCAGGCGAAGTACTCGGCATTGGCGTCGTTGGAGCCGGACTTTCCGCGCGCCCCTGTATACTTGTTGTACACAATCCCCTTGCCGAAGTAAGCGGAATTCTTCTTCTCATAGGCCGAACCGTAGAGCGGATCATATGCTGCGGAGACATCACTTGAAAGCATCCTGCAGGCAGAAAGGCATCTGCGGAGCTTCAGCTCGCTGTACTGTCCGCATCTGTCCATCAGCTCCGCTGTTGCATTCTCGAAGAAATGAGAGTGTGCGCCTGTCGCGCCGACGGAACCGATTTCCTCCTTATCCGTCAGCAGGCAGCAGCTTGTATACTCCGGGTTCTCGCTGCGCAGAATCGCATCCAGCGAGGTGAAGGCACAAACGCGGTCGTCCTGCCCGTATGCTGCGACCATGCTGCGGTCAAGGCCAAGGTCTCTCGCCGGGCCTGCCGGCACAATCTCCAGCTCCGCAGAGAGGAAGTCCTCCTCCTCCATCCCATACTTGTCCTTCAGGATATTGAGAACCTGCTGCTTCACCAGATCCTTCGTCTCTTTCTTTCCGCCGTCCGCATCGCCCTTCTTTTTGTCTTCAGCAAGCGGCTTCGATCCGACCAGGACATCCAGATTCTCGCCCTCGATGGCCTCCGCAAGGGTCTTGCCCATCTATCCTTTGAAAGATGGATCAGCAGGTCGCTGACACAGAATACAGGATCGGACGCGTCCTCCCCGACATTCACCTTCACAACGCTTCCGTCCTTCTTCGCGACGACGCCGTGAATCGCCAGCGGAATGGTCGTCCACTGGTACTTCTTGATACCGCCGTAGTAGTGCGTGTCAAGAAATGCCAGTTCCGTATCCTCGTAGAGCGGGTGCTGCTTGAGGTCCAGCCTCGGCGAATCGATGTGCGCTCCGAGGATTCTCATCCCTTCCTCGAGCGGCTTTCTTCCTATTACATAGAGGACCACCGTCTTCTTCATCCAGACCGCATAAACCTTGTCCCCTGCCTTCAGCCTTTCACCCTCTTCAACAATCTTTCTGAGATCGCGGAAGCCTGCACGCTCCGCTCGGGAAACCGCCTCCGCGGCAAACTCCCGCTCCGTCTTGCAGCGGGAAAGTGTATCCTTATAATCCTCGCAGAGGCTGCTGAGGCTCTCAAGCTGCTGCGCTGTATATGTTTTCCATCTGTTCTCCCGTTCCATTTGTTCCTCCTTCTGTCATGCAAGCCATCGTATCAGCGGTCTGTTCCGTTCTTCGATTCTGGAACCGATTGTCCGGAATCCGCCACAATTTCCTGCGCTGTCTGTCAGTCCCGCGGATTTCTGTAATCGGTCACGACCTCCGTGACCTCATCCACGTACGGCCAGATGCTCTCGACTTTCGTCTGTCCCGTCAGATAAATCTCCATTCCATCCTGTGCCTGATCCAGCAGGGCCGTCAGATCCTCCTGTTTGAGGGCGCCGATGTTGAACAGCCCCAGCACCTCGTCCAGGATCAGGACATCGCACTCCCCTGTTGAAACCACCTTCTTTGCAAAGCTGTAACCCGTCCGGAAATGGATCAGTTCCTCGTCCTTCTCCAGCTCCGTGAGCTCGCTGAACGGCTTTGCAAACTTGTCAAATGAAAAAAGCTTGATCTCCGGCTCCAGTTTCTTCAAAAAATCCAGGCCTGCGGCCTCTTTTCCCTTCATGAACTGGATCACGAACACACGTCTTCCCGAGCAGGCCGCCTTGACCGCCTGTCCGATCGCAGCGGAAGATTTCCCGCTGCCCTCTCCACAATAGATGTGGACATAACTCTTTCCCATGCCTCAAACCCTCTCCGATTCAGGCCTGCTGGCAGGGCGGCGCCGGGCCCCCCCGGGAGACCCCCGACCCCTCCCTCCCCCCCGGGCGGGGGCGGGGGGGGGGCCCCCCGCCGTGCCCCTGCGGAATACTCCGTACCATCACGCCGCCCGGTACATCTCTCTGAGCTGCCCCCTGCGGAATGCTCCGCAGCCGTAAATCGTCCTGAATCGATAAAAAGCAATCAATCTCCCAGCATCGATATATATACACTAGAAGGCCTGCAAATGCAAGGTTTCCCGGTTTCGCTTGCATTCAGAAGTTTTTATGATAGAATATCTGCGGTATTTTTGTCAGAAATGTTGAATGTACGCAGCTTTGATCACAGCCGCGCAGGGAAGGAAGCTTTATGGTAAGAGAAGATGTGAGAAATGTTGCCATCATCGCGCACGTTGACCACGGCAAAACAACGCTGGTCGACTGCCTGCTGAGGCAGAGTGGTGTGTTCCGCGCAAACCAGGAGGTCGTTGACCGCGTCATGGATTCCAACGCGATCGAGCGCGAGCGCGGCATCACCATTTTGTCCAAGAACACAGCCGTCACCTACAAGAACACGAAGATCAACATTGTGGATACCCCAGGTCATGCGGACTTCGGAGGTGAGGTGGAGCGTGTCCTGAAGATGGTCGACGGTGTCATTCTTCTTGTCGATGCTTTCGAAGGCCCGATGCCGCAGACACGCTTTGTTACCGAAAAGGCACTCGCCCTTGACCTGCCGTTTGTCATCTGCGTCAACAAGATCGACCGCCCGGGTGCGCGCCCGGATGAGGTCGTCGATGAGACACTTGAGCTTCTGATGGATCTGAATGCCTCTGACAAGCAGCTGGACTCCCCGTTCGTTTTCGCCTCCGCGAGGGAAGGCTTTGCAGTGAAGGATCTGAATGACGAGCGCAAAAACATGGCGCCGCTGTTCGATACCATCCTGGAGCACATCCCGGCGCCGGAGGGAGATCCGGCTGGACCGCTCCAGATGCTCATATCCACAATCGATTACAATGAGTATGTCGGAAGAATCGGCATCGGAAAGATCAGCCGGGGTACCATCCGCGTCAACCAGGATGCTCTTCTGGTCAACCATCACAACAAGGACAAGCATGAAAAGGTCCGCATCACCAAGCTCTATGAGTTTGACGGTCTGAAGAAGGTTGATGTGCCGCAGGCTTCGATGGGCTCCATCGTCGCCCTTTCCGGAATCGAGGACCTGCATATCGGGGATACCGTCTGCGATCTCGGTACGCCGGACGCGATTCCGTTCCAGAAGATCGAGGATCCGACCATCTCCATGAACTTCTGTGTCAACGACAGTCCATTTGCCGGCCAGGAGGGCAAGTTTGTCACCTCCCGCCATCTCAGAGACCGTCTCTACCGTGAGCTGAATACGGATGTCTCCCTCCGTGTCGAGGACACCGACAACACCGATACCTTCAAGGTTTCCGGCAGAGGTGAGCTTCACCTGTCCGTCCTGATTGAGACGATGCGCCGCGAGGGCTATGAATTCGCAGTCTCCAAGGCGGAGGTCATCTACAAGACAGACGAGCGCGGCAGAAAGCT
>USJM01000100.1 GCA_900555005.1 uncultured Lachnospiraceae bacterium
TATCCGGGATGCCGTCATATCGATGGCGCGTATGGTGAGGTGAAGGATTTCTCCGCGATCATTGAGCAGGCAAAGACCTGCCAGCCGCCGAAGGAAATCGAAACCGGAAGCATTGTCGGCGGTTTCGCGCATGAGCAGGTGTTTGCGCTGGCGGATAAGGTTGTCGATGCGGTTAAGTCCGGTGCGATCCGCAAGTTTGTCGTCATGGCAGGCTGCGATGGCCGCATGAAGTCCAGAGAGTACTATACCGAGTTTGCCAAGAAGCTGCCGAAGGATGTCGTGATTCTGACTGCAGGATGCGCAAAGTACAAGTACAACAAGCTGAACCTTGGCGATATCAATGGAATCCCGCGCGTGCTTGATGCAGGTCAGTGCAATGATTCCTATTCTCTTGCACTGATCGCCCTGAAGCTCAAGGAAATCTTCGGGCTGGACGATATCAACGATCTTCCGATCGCGTTCAACATTGCATGGTATGAGCAGAAGGCTGTCATCGTTCTGCTGGCGCTGCTGTATCTCGGCGTGAAGAATATTCATCTTGGACCGACGCTTCCGGGCTTCCTGTCCCCGAACGTTGCAAAGGTTCTGGTTGATAACTTTGGCATCGCCGGAATCGGAACGGTTGATGATGACCTGAAGCTGTTCTTCGGAGAGACTGCCTGATTCGAACTCCGTATGGCGACCATCAGCAAACGACGGCGCTTTGTTCCGCTGAGCCGGCAGTGTTCGCTGAGTTGAACTCCATATAAGTACTACAGCAACCCCTGCTGGCTCTCACCGGGTATGGTGACAGCCGGCGGGGGCTTTGACATTTCTCTGAAACAGGTGCATGATGAGGGACGCGAAAATAGAGCAGTCGCTTATGGATGATCAGATGGGGATTCACATGGAGAGACAGACAGACGCACAAACAGGCAGTCGGGAACAAGCAGGCATACGCAGTGAAGCGAGGAGACGGAGGCGCCGGCTGATCGCTGCGGGCATTCTGATTCTGCTGTTCGCATTCGGCACTGTGATCAATGAATCAGACTTTCTCGGGCGGGATCGTACAACAGCAGTGCAGTACCTGGAGGTGTACAGTGCTTTTCCACTTTTGCTCGTGTATATTGTGCCGTTCTGCCTGGTGATGAAATATCTCTGTGCCAAATATGAAATGCACAAGGGGGATCTTCTGATCGCCGGTTTCTGCGGGGCATTTATTCCGGCGGCCCTTGCGGGAAACCTGAATGATGCGTTTGCGGAGATGATGTCCCATCTGATGGGGCATCTTTATTCAGACGCGTGGATCGGGTCTGCAGGAACCGGTATTCTGGAGGAGCTTCTGAAGCTTGGGACGACAGGACTTCTTCTATATGTGCTCGGAAGAAGATCCCTGAAAGAGTATCTGGGCATCGGCATGTGCGTTGGGATCGGCTTCCAGATCGAGGAGGATGTGTCCTATATTACAGACAGCGGGTTTCAGAATGCAGATCAGGCTTTCCCGGCTGCGCTGGACAGAGTCTCGGCTTGCTTTGGCTCCCACTGGGCTTATGCAGCGGTTACGGCTGCCGGACTCTATCTGATTGCAAGGGGAAGCGGCAGACACCACAGGAGGAAGGGATGCGGGCTGATTCTTCTGGTGATGGTGGATCATTTCCTGTATGATACGCCGCTGAGTGATTCACTGCTCATCAATGGGCTTCTGGCAGTTGCGGTTGTGCTGCCAGTGTTTCTGTTTTTTCAGAAGTCCGGTGATGAGGCGTGCTGACAGGAGACATGGAAGGAAGCCGCCCTGGTTATATGGGCGGCTTCCGTATGTCTTACTTGTGGTAGAGCTTCTGGGTTTCGTACTTTGGCTCGCAGGTGAGGTTGATGCCGAGCTTCTTGAAGACGCCCTCGTCAATCTGAGACAGAATCACGGAGGAGTGCGCCTCCAGGCCCTTCAGGTCCGCCAGCTTTCCGATCGCTGCCGCAGCATGCTGGTCGCTGACGCCTGCGATCGCAAGCGCGATGAGAATCTCGTTGAGATGGAGCAGAGAGTTTCCATCGCTTCCGAGGTGCTTCACCTTCATGTCCATGATCGGGTCGAGGACAGTCGGCGAGAGCAGCTGGATGCTGTCGTCGATGCCGGCAAGGTACTTCAGGGCGTTCAGAAGCAGGGCGGAGGAGGCGCCGAGAGGGCGGACGTCCTGCCGGTCAGAATCTTTCCGTCCTCCACTGCATGGCAGCGGCCGGGGCACCCGTCTGTTCCGCCTTCAGATTGGCGGCCTGCACGCAAGGCCGGTCTGATACAGAGATGCCTGCCTTTTTCATCAGCAGTTCGATCTTCCGGACGGGTTTGTCACTCCCGTTTCCACGGCGTCTGTCGCACAGAGCGCTGTAATACCTGCGGATGATTTCCTGGTTCGCTGCCGCGCACACCGTCTTGTCATCGCTGATGCAGAGCCCGACCATGTTGACTCCCATGTCGGTGGGAGACTGATAAGGAGAGGTTCCCTGAATCTTATCGAAGATGGCATTCAGAACCGGGAAGACTTCCACATCCCGGTTGTAGTTGACGGCAGTCTTGCCATAGGCCTCCAGATGGAAGGGGTCGATCATGTTCACGTCGTCAAGATCAGCCGTTGCGGCCTCGTATGCCAGATTCACCGGATGGTTCAGCGGCAGATTCCAGACCGGAAATGTCTCAAACTTCGCATATCCGGCCTGGACGCCGCGCTGGTGTTCATGGTACAGCTGGGACAGGCAGGTCGCCATCTTGCCGCTTCCAGGTCCAGGCGCGGTGATGACGACAAGCGGACGTGAGGTCTCGATATAGTCATTCCTCCCGAAACCCTCGTCGCTGACGATATAGGGGATATCGGACGGATATCCGGCAATCGGGTAGTGGCGGTAGACCCGCATGCCAAGGTGCTGGAGTTTTTTTTCATAGGCAACGCGGACGGCTGGTTGTCGAAGCGGGTCAGGACGACGCTGCTTACAAGCAGTCCGAAACTGGTGAAGGCATCTGCCAGCCGCAGGACATCCATATCGTAGGTGATGCCGAGATCTCCCCGAACCTTGTTTTTTTCAATGTCGGCTGCGTTGATCACGATGATGATTTCTGCCTGATCCTTCAGCTCCCGCAGCATCGTGATCTTGGAGTCCGGGTGAAAGCCCGGAAGGACCCGGGAAGCATGAAAATCATCAAACAGCTTGCCGCCGAATTCCAGGTAAAGCTTGCCGCCGAACTGGCCGATCCGATCCCGGATATGCTCAGACTGAATCTTCAGATACTTCTCATTGTCAAAGCCGATCTTCATCTCTCACGTACTCCCATCTATGAAATCCCGTAAAATTATGCATCATCGCATGAATTCCGAAAAACTTTTGACTTGATTGTAAATGACCAGGAGGGGGTTGTAAAGCATGCGATGGGGTCAGCCAGATCATTTCAAAAAAGATGATTCTATTAAAAAGCTTGATAGTGGTATGCTTCATTTGATAATTTGATTACATTAGAATCTTTCCGGATCTGAACGTCTGGGGGGAACCGGAAGGTGATCAGATGAATGAATCCAAATGTGGAATGGGGCGTGATGGAGGAGAGCCTGAATGAAGAATCTGACAAAGTTGGCGATCCGGAAGAAACTGCTGGAAAAGCTTGATGAACAGCCGCTGAGCAAGATCAGCGTCAGAATGATCTGCGATGAGCTCGGCATCAACCACAATACGTTTTACTATTACTATTCGGATATCTACGCGGTGCTGCAGGAGTATTTTGATGAAAACCTGGAGAGTGTGGAGGCGGTGTACAGCCGGACGGATTCCTGGGAGCAGAGCTTCCTTCAGGCTGTCCGTCCGGTCATGAAGAGCCGGAAGGCAATCTACCATATCTACTATTCGATCCGGAAGGAAGATCTGGAGCAATATCTGTATTCGGCGAGCGGAAACATTATGCAGGCTTTTGTGGACAGCATCCTGCCGGAGCTTCCTGCGAAGGAGGAGGACAGGAAGCTGATCGCGCACTTCTACCGGTGTGCGCTGACGAATATTGTTCTCCACTGGATTGCGGATGGGATGAAGCAGGAGCCAAAGGACATGATCACCCGGATCGGGTATCTGTTCAATGGCTCAATTGAGGAAGCCCTCAGAAGAAGTGCTGCCTCCTCTGCAGGGGCAGGCGCCGTGCGGCCAGGGCATCATGCAGCAGAAGATGCAGGCGCTGTGGGGCAAGATCAGCATGCAGCAGAAAATGCAGGCGCTGTGCGGCCAGGGCAGCAGGCAGATGAAGGAACTCTGCGGCCGGGGCAGAAGAATGCGGATGATGATAGCGTGGCGGATGAGGGGCTGTCTGCTGGAACGGCTGTCAGACAGAATAAGGCTGGTGTCTGAATTTCAGATACCGGCCTTATTCTGTCTGAAGATTTTCATGACTTGGAATGGTAAGGTAAAGTCACAGCAGACGGATGCCTGATTGAGAAGGAGGTTTCAGATGGATTATCATATCAAGTCGAAGGATCCAAGGCTTCATTTTTATGCAGGGGACTATGACGCACTGGTTCATGCGCGTAAACCGAAGGGAATCGATGACAAGCGGGCGTACATGATCGGAACCGGTATCGGGGCACTGGCAGCAGGCTGCTTCCTGATCCGCGATGCCCATATGGACGGCTCGAAGATCACGTATCTGGAGCAGCTGGATCTTCCGGGCGGATGCCTGGACGGAAAGGTCATTCAGAATGTGGGCTACGTCGCAAGAGGCGGACGTGAGATGGGACATCACTTCGAGGTTCTGTGGGATCTGTTCCACTCCCTTCCGTCCGTCGAGGATCCGAACGTGTCGGTGCTGGATCATCTCTACTATGTGAACAAGGACGATCCGAACTTCTCCAACTGCCGGATCACGACTAACTGCGGCAAGCGTTATGACAACGGAAAGTTCAATCTGGGTCAGAAGTGTGCCATGGAGCTGGCGAATTTCCTGATGATGAGCGATGAGTCTCTGCAGGATAAGTCGATCGAGGAAATTTTCTCGGATGAGCTGCTGAATTCAGACTTCTGGTGCTACTGGCGCACGATGTTTGCATTTGAGAACTGGCACAGTGCACTGGAGATGAAGCTTTATATGAACCGTTTCATCCACCATGTGGGCGGCCTGGCGGATCTCTCGGCGCTTCAGTTCTGCAGAAGGGATCAGTTCACGGATTTCGTGACACCGATGATCAACTACCTCAAGGCGCATAATGTCAACTTCCGCTATGGCGTGACGGTCACAAATGTGGAGTTCGAGATCACCGACAACAAAAAGGCAGCGAGAAGAATTGTCGCGGTCGACAGGGATGGCAGGGATATCAGTATCGATCTGACAGACAATGATCTGTGCTTTATCACAAATGGCTCCATGACGGAGAGTTCTTCCTATGGAACCGACAGCACACCGGCACCGTGGAATCCGGCACTTGGCGGATGCTGGGAGATGTGGAAAAACATCGCAAAGCAGTCTCCGGAGTTCGGCCACCCGGAGAAGTTCTATTCGCAGCCGGAGAAGTCCAAGTGGGAGTCCTGTACGGTGACCGTGACAGACCCGAGGATTACGAAGCTTGTCGAGGATATCACAAAGAGAAGTCCCTACGGCGGACGGATCTGCACGGGCGGCATCGTCACGGCGAAGGATTCAGGATGGCTGATGAGCTGGACAATCAACCGTCAGGAGCAGTACTACGGACAGCCGGAGAATGCGTTTGAGGTCTGGGTGTACGGATTGTTCCCGGATGCGCCGGGCAATTTCGTCAAGAAGCCGATGCGGGAGTGCAGCGGCCATGAGATCACGGCAGAGTGGCTCTACCACATCGGAGCACCGAAGGACCAGATCGAGGAGCTTGCAGGCACCTGCAGCGCGGTTCCGGTCATGATGCCGTTCATCACCAGCATGTTCATGCCGCGTGCATTTGGCGACAGGCCGTATGTCGTTCCGAAGAATGCAGTGAATTTCGCGTTCCTCGGGCAGTTTGCAGAGACGCTGGATGAGCCGGGAAGAGACACTGTCTTCACGATCGAATACTCAGGCCGCACGGCGATGGAGGCCGTTTACATCCTCGCAGGCGTCGAGAGAGCCGTTCCGGAGGTCTTTGCCAGCCGGTATGACATCCGCTATCTGCTGAATGCAGCCGGTGAGATGCTGGATGGCGAGAAGCCGGACCTGAAGCTTCCGCTTCTTGTCAGAAGAAAGCTTGAAAAGAAGATCAAGGGAACAGATATTGAGCTGCTGCTGAAGGAGTACAACATCATCTGAGGCAGGAATCACAGGCAGGGATACTGAAATGGAAAGATTGTCGGTACTGGAAAAACAGCGGATGGAGAACCAGAGAAGTCACAGGCCCGCAAAAGAAGGGCTGCTTCTGTCGTATACAGACTATGTTGGTCAGCGACGCCGGGAGGCGGCGAAGGTGCTCTGCCAGCTTGAGACGGAATCGGCCTATGAGGAAGCCTGCCTGTTTCTGGAAAGAAGAGCTTCGTGCCAGGCTCCGTATGCGGGAGGCCACAGGAGCAGCAGGGAGACCAGGGAGCATGTCCGCAGGATCAACGGGCTCCGGCGCATGAAAGAAGCGCTGATGGCGATGGATCCGACGTCTTCTACAAGGCTCATGCGGAAATGCTTCTGGCGGATGTCAGTGACGAGCAGAGCGGTCGTCTGATTGATGTTCCTTATCTTCACCGTGCAAGAAAGCTGATATCGGCTTCATTGGACGCTGGAATTCCGGTCTATCTGGTCGGCCATCTTGGCTCCGGGAAAACGCAGCTGGCAGTGGAGG
>USJM01000101.1 GCA_900555005.1 uncultured Lachnospiraceae bacterium
CACAGCCCTGGAGCCCCCGGCCGCTGACCGACTTCTGGCGGGTCGGACGGGCGACAGAACGGAAACTTCAGCAGGCCGGGCTTTTTACGATGGGAGACATCGCCAGGTGCTCGCTCGGAAAACCGGACGAGTACTATAACGAAGATCTTCTCTATGACCTCTTTGGCGTCAGCGCGGAGCTTCTGATTGACCATGCCTGGGGCTGGGAGCCCTGTACCCTCGCGGATATAAGGGCGTACAAGCCGGGAACCGCAGCATTTCGTCCGGACAGGTACTGCTGGAGCCGTACGATTATGATCATGGAAGGGTCATCATCAGGGAAATGGCGGAGAAGCTGTCGCTGGAGCTGTTCTCGAGGCGCCTTGTCACCGATCAGCTGGTGCTGGATGTGGGATATGATATTGATAACGTTGAAAAACCGGATCTTCGCGCTTATCTTCGGGGAAAGGTGACACTTGACCGGTATGGCAGAAAGGTGCCCAGGCCGGCGCATGGATCGGAAAATCTCACAGCACAGACGGCCTCCACGGAGGAGATCATCCAGGCGGCGGTCCGCCTCTACGACCGGATCACAGATCGCAGGCTGATGATACGAAGATTCAATCTCTCGGCCAGTCATACCGTCCCGGAATCGGCTGTGAAAAAAGAGGAGATGTACGAACAGCTGGATCTGTTTACAGATTACGACCTTCTCGAAAAACAGAGAAAACAGAAACAGGAAAAGAGAGAGCGGGAGAGAAAGATGCAGGAGGCGGTGCTTGCGATCAAGAACCGCTTCGGGAAGAACGCGGTTGTCCGCGGGACGAGTTTTGAGGAAGGGGCAACCGGACGCAGGCGGAACGAGCAGATCGGCGGACATCAGGAATAAGGAAAGGCCCCTGCCGGTCTGGCGATAGAAGAAGCGGACCGATGGAGCGGAAGAGGGGCGAACATCAGGAACAGGCAGGACAAGCGCCGGTCAGACGCTGACAGGGGCAGGCAGACGGAGCAGGCAGGCGGGAGGAGAACAGGCATGAGCGGGCAGACGGGAGGAGGACAGGCGTGAGTGGGCAGACCAGAAACAGGGAAAACCGGGCAGCGGGAGAGATCCAGCCGGACTACAGCGATATCATCAATCTGCCGCATCATGTCTCTGTACGGCATCCGCAGATGTCCCGGACGGCCAGAGCCGCTCAGTTCGGTTCATTTGAGCCGCTGAGAGACTACAGGGACGCGCTTGCCGAGGAGCGGCGGCTCACGGATGAGCGGCCGGTGCTTTCGGAAGAAGAACAGAAAAAGCTGAATGAGATGGTTGCAAAACTGGCAGCGGAAACGGCGCAGCCTTCCGTCACACATCCAGAGATCCGGATGACGGTCTTTGTGCAGGATGAGAAAAAGGAGGGCGGCAGGATCGAGGAGATCCCCGGCACCCTCCGGGCTGTCAATCTGGAGCTGAGATACCTGGTGCTGGCGGACGGCCGGAAGGTTCCCTTCCGGGACCTCCTGAGACTGACCACCGGACGACCAGAGCAGCATTAGCATGCGGATTCATTCGCGGGCGGCACGCGGAACATCAGGCAATTTTACCGGCACCGCGAAGCAGGTTTTCCGTGATGCGGACAGCCTCGTAGACCATATCGTCACAGTGCTGCTTCTTCGGGGCGCCTTTCTCTGCGTTCACCCGGAGCAGGTCGCGGCACTGCGTCATGCCATCATGGCTCTGCTGAAACTGCTTCCAGTAGGACATGACCGTCCCTGTGTCACTGACACCGTAAAGACCCAGGACAAGCAGGCCGCCTGACATGGCACCGCAGACGCCGCCGATTCTCATGCCGGAGCCGAAGTTGGCAGTCAGGTCAGCTGCCATCTGGCTGCTCAGTCCCTTCTCCTCGCAGAAGGCCATCAGCACAGCCTGCGCGCAGTTGTAGTGAACGTTCGGATCATTTCTCAGGGCTTTTGCCCGCTCAAGATATTTACTCATATTTGTCCCTTCCGCTGCTTTTCGCTGCAGCTTTTACCCTTCGAATCGGGCGGTATCATTGTATAGATGTGTCCGGCTCAGAGCTTATAATCCTGAAGCATCCTGTGCTGCCCCGGGTCTGCATCAAACACACGGATTTCGCAGTTGTGTGCCCGCGGCCGCCACATGTAGCCGCTCTTCTTGTCAAGCATGCAGCCGGAGAGTGCACGCATCGTCCCGCCGTGGCAGGCGATCAGGATGTTCTCGCAGTGATGCGTCTGGCCCTCTTTCACAATGTCGCTCAGGCAGGCATGCGTGCGGCGGACCAGGGATGAGATGGGCTCCACGGTTTTTGGAGCCGGGAAGATGGCCGGCATCGCCCAGAACAGGAACATCGGAAGCCCGAGATGAAGATATGGGCGAAGCTCGTACTTCCCGAAGTCCACCTCAATCAGCCTGGGATCGATGATGACATCTTTCTCCGGGACATTCCCGATGATGACAGCCGTGTCGATCGCGCGCCTGAGCGGACTGGCGTAGACCGCGTCAAAGGTGACATCCCCGATCATCTTCCTTGCCGCTTTCGCCTGGCTGAAGCCGGTCTCGTTGAGCGGTTCATCCGTGTGGCCCTGCATCAGATGCGCTTTGTTCAGTTTTGTCTGTCCGTGCCTGGTAATCCAGATTTTCATCCTTATCCCCTTCCAGTACTGCAGAGAAGTATGATACTGTCATCATAAGTCATCCTGTGTATTCAGGCAAGGGACCAAATGTCTGCCTTGTACCATCGGAAAGGAGTAAAATAGAGGCAATGAAAAAATGAACGAATGAACGATCGGAAAGAAAAGCGTTGTTATAGCAACAGATACATTTTTATAGCAACGTATAATGGCGTTATAAGAACATGATACATCATACCAAAGGAAGTCAGGAGGATCAGGAGATGGCAGAGCTTGGAAATGTACAGCAGCTGAAGGCGATGCTTCAGAGACTGGGAGCAGGTGAAGACCTGGCTTCTGTGAGAGAGGACTTTGTGAAGTCGTTCAAGGATGTTCCGGTGAAGGACATCATGGCGGCGGAGCAGGAGCTGATCAAAGGCGGCGCGGATCCCAGAAAGATCACGAAGCTCTGTGACCTGCACTCCGCACTTTTCCACGGCAAGACGGAAGGCGAGGTCATCCGTGAGCAGAAGCGGATGAAGAAGCAGGACCTTCTTCAGCTGCCGGAGGGACACCCGGTCGATTACTTTATCCGCGAGAACAGTGCGCTCGAGCTCATTCTGAACAATCTTCAGATGGCGCTTGAGAATGGCGGGCACGACGACAAGGTTCAGCTGGCGATGGTCCGTCTGAAGAAAATCCGCGCCCTGTACGGGAAGAAGGAAGAGCTGGTCATGGCACCGCTGGAGCGCTATGGCATCACCGGCCCGAGTGAGGTGATGTGGGGCGTCGACGACGAGATCAAGGCGGAGGTGGGCAGACTCGTCCGCGGCCTTCAGAGAGCAAGTTCAGAAGAGCTGAAAGAACCGATTCTTGCGGTGATCAAGCGTATGCGCGAGATGATCTACAAAGATGAGAACATTCTTCTGCCGATTGCGATGCAGAACCTCACGGATGATGAGTGGGTGGATGTCTATCGCGATCTTCCGGAGATGGGACCTGTCTTTATCTCGGAAATTCCGAAATGGGCGCACGGTGAGCAGGTGCTCATGGAGCGGACGCAGGCGGAGAGAAGTGCAGCGGAGGCGGGGGAGATAAAAACGCCGGCATCCGCCGCGGATTTTGAACAGGCGGTCGTTCATTTCGATGGAAATGGATCTGATAGCCCTGCCGGCGAGATGACGGTCGCACAGCTTCGCAGCCTGATAAAGATCCTGCCGCTGGACATTACCTTCATCGATGACCAGATGATCAACCGCTTCTATAAAAATGGGGACAAGGTTTTCTCGCGTCCGCTCTCGACGCTTGGACAGTCGACCTTCCAGTGTCATCCGGTGCCGATCCGAGCGGTCGTGAAGAATCTGACGGATGATTTCAGGAGCGGCGCGAGGGACTCCTTCACACGCTGGATCCCGAATCCGGACCGGCCGGTGAAGGTGACCTACCTGGCAGTCCGTGACAAGGAAGGAACCTACCTGGGCGCGGCAGAAATCATCCAGGATATGACGGAGGCGTTCCGCCAGTTTCGCAGTATGGAAGCTGCGTCCATGAAGGCGGAGGCGATGAAGGCCGCAAAGACAAAGCCTGATCAGGCATAATATAGAGAAGCGATCGAATCAAACATAACACAGACGTGGCCGGATCGGGTATGACAAGGAAGCAGTCGGATCAGGCGTAACAAAGATGCAGTCGGAGCGGGCAGCAAACAGACTGGTCGGATCGGGGATCACACAGGAGGCCGGAGCGGTATGGCATGATCTCCGGCGGGGAGAGTCAGGAGGAAAGGGCGATGGGCATGCTTCAGATAAAGAGAGTCTATGAGGCGCCGGAGGAGCAGGACGGCTATCGGATCCTGGTTGACCGCCTCTGGCCGAGAGGGATCAGCAAGGAAAAGGCAAAGCTGGACCTCTGGGAGAAGAGTATTGCGCCGACAAAGGAACTCCGGGCCTGGTACGGGCATGTGCCGGAGCGGTTCGAGGAGTTTGCCGGAAGGGACCGGGAGGAGCTGAAAGGCAATCCCGACATGGAGGCGTTCAGAAGTCTGGTAGCAGAAAAGCTACAGGATGGGAATGTCACCCTTCTGTATGCGGCGAAGGAGGGTGCACTCAGCAATGCCGCCGTCCTTTTGGAAGATCTGAAGGCTTGAGCGTACGGCTGCAGTCTGCCGGCTGCCGGGACAGGGTGTCCCGGTGGCTGGTTTTTTTCTTCTTGACACATACCCCCTAAGGGTATAATATGCTGTTGTCAGCGGATACCCAAGAGGGGTATACAATACGGGAGGCAGATGCAGATGTCGTTTGCAGCCTGCCGGGAATCAGGCATCTCTGCCGGAGGGCGGCGGAGGCAGACTCCGCGGACAGAAAGGTCTTCTATGACACAGTATACAGTAACAGGAATGAGCTGCGCGTCCTGCCAGGCTCATGTCGAAAAGGCGGTTTCGAAGGTGCCGGGTGTGAAGGCAGTCTCGGTCTCGCTTCTGACCAATTCAATGGGCGTCGAGGGAACGGCGGACAGCGCCGCTGTCATCGCGGCGGTTGAGAAGGCCGGCTACGGTGCCAGCCTCAGGGAGGAAAGCGCAAAGAGCAGCGAAAGAGTGCAGGCAGCAGACTCAGGGCTCAGGAGGAAGCCCTGAAGGATCACACGACGCCGAAGCTGGTCAGACGGCTGGAGTATTCCGTCTTCTTCCTCGCTGTTCTGATGTACATCACCATGGGCCACAATATGTGGGGATGGCCGCTCCCATCATTCTTCTCGCACAATCATCTGGGACTGGCACTGACGCAGATGCTCCTGGCGGTAGCCGTGATGATCATCAACAAGGACTTCTTCACCTCCGGCTTCAAGTCTCTGTTTCACGGTGCGCCGAACATGGATGCACTCGTGGCACTCGGCTCGAGCGTGTCCTTCGGCTGGTCCGTCTACATCTTTTACAGGATGACAGTCCTGGTTACGAACGGAGCTGCCAGCATGGATCTGATGCCGCTGTATCACAATCAGCTCTACTTTGAGAGCGCGGCGATGATCCCGGCGCTGATCACTGTCGGAAAGACACTGGAGTCGCTGTCGAAGGGCAGAACGACCGATGCGCTGAAGAATCTGATGAAAATGGCGCCGAAGACAGCCAGTGTCGAGCGGAACGGTCAGACGGTGACCGTCGGAATTGACGAGGTTGAGAGCGGAGACATCTTTGTCGTGAAACCGGGCGAAGCCATCCCGGTCGACGGCGTGATCGTGGAAGGATCGACTGCTGTCGATGAATCTGCTCTGACTGGAGAATCGATTCCGGTCGATAAGGTATCCGGGGACGCCGTCAGCGCGGCAACCATCAACCAGAGCGGATTCATCCGCGCAAGGGCAACCCGGGTCGGCGAGGATACGACATTTTCGCAGATCGTGCAGATGGTTTCGGACGCGGCTGCAACCAAGGCACCGATTGCCAAGATCGCAGACAAGGTCTCCGGCATCTTCGTTCCGACGGTCATTCTGATCGCGGCAGTGGTTCTGGCCGGCTGGCTTCTGACAGGGCACCCGCTCGCCGCTTCGCTGGAACATGCCATCACCGTGCTTGTCATTTCCTGCCCGTGCGCGCTGGGGCTGGCGACGCCGGTCGCCATCATGGTCGGAAACGGGATGGGTGCCAAGAATGGAATCCTGTTCAAGACGAGCGAGGCACTGGAGAATACCGGAAGGATTCAGATTGTTGCGCTGGACAAGACGGGAACCATCACGGCGGGGAAGCCGGAGGTGACCGATGTGCTTCCTGCGACAGGAAGGACAGAGGATGATCTGCTGAGCCTGGCCTATGCGCTGGAGATGCAGAGCGAGCACCCGCTTGCAAAGGCCATATTGAAGGCAGCGGAGGCGAAAAGCATAGCCCTGGCTGAAGCGGACGGCTTTTTGGCGAGCGCCGGACACGGCGTTAACTGCACAATAAACGGCAAAAGCATAATGATAGGCAGCGCAAGGCTTATGAAGCAGCATAATATTGCCAATCCCTTTGAGGAGGACGCGATAAGGCTTAGCATGGAGGGTAAAACCCCCATATTCATGGCGGTAGATAACACCCTGAGCGCGCTGTTCGCCGTGGCGGACGCTATAAAGCCCT
>USJM01000102.1 GCA_900555005.1 uncultured Lachnospiraceae bacterium
ATTACGAGAACGACGGCCTGATGCGCGAAGTGCGCCACTCGGACGACTACGGCATCGCCTGCTGTGTCTCGGCGATGCGGATCGGCCGCCAGATGCAGTTTTTCGGCGCCCGTGCGAATCTGGCCAAGGCGCTTCTCTACGCGATCAACGGCGGGAAGGATGAGAAGTTCCTCGACAAGCAGGGCCGCCACATGCAGGTCGGACCGGAGCTGGCGCCGATCACCTCCGAGTATCTGGACTACAATGAGGTCATGCACAAGTACGATCTCATGCTGGACTGGCTGGCAGGACTCTATGTCAACATCCTGAATCTGATCCAGTACATGCATGACAAGTATTACTATGAGGCAGCCGAGATGGCGCTCATCGATACCGATGTCAGAAGAACATTTGCAACCGGAATCGCCGGGTTCTCCCATGTGGTGGATTCCATCTCAGCAATCAAGTATGCAAAGGTGAAGACGGTCCGTGACGAGACCGGCCTTGTGGTTGATTACAAGATCGAAGGCGACTTCCCGCGCTATGGAAATGATGATGACCGTGCGGACGACATCGCGGTCTGGCTGCTGAAGACCTTCATGAAGAAGATCAGAAAGCACCATACCTACCGCAATTCCGAACCGACGACCTCGATTCTGACCATCACCTCCAATGTCGTGTACGGGAAGGCAACCGGGGCGCTGCCGGATGGAAGAGAAGCCTTCACTCCGTTTGCGCCAGGGGCTAACCCGGCATACGGGGCGGAGCAGAACGGACTGCTTGCATCCCTCAACTCCGTGGCAAAGGTACCGTATGAGTACGCACTGGACGGGATCTCCAACACCCAGACGATCAACCCGGGCGCGCTCGGACACTCGACTGAAGAACGCTCTGAGAATCTGGTCAATGTCCTTGACGGATACTTCGAGAAGGGTGCTCATCACCTGAACGTCAATGTCTTCGGCGTTGAGAAGCTGAAGGATGCGATGGAGCATCCGGAGAAGCCGGAGTACGCGAACTTCACGATTCGTGTATCCGGATACGCGGTCAAGTTCATCGACCTGACAAGAGAGCAGCAGCTCGACGTCATCGCGAGAACCTGCCACGACAGACTGTAATTGTAACAGAGAAAGCTGCCCAACCGGGAGATCCCGGAATGGGCAGCTTTTATTTTGTTTCGGGGGCTGCCTGAGGAGGGGGCTGTCTGGCAAATGAGAGGGGAACCTGGGAAAAACAATGCGCAGTTCCTGCAGGCCATATGGTAAGATGGAACCGGCAGATGAAGAGGGCTGAAAAACCTGCAGGAGGTGTTATGGCTTCAAAATGTAATGTGAATGACTGGGATGAAATACAGTGTATCAGTGCCTATATGGAAACCGGTGACCAGCTCGCCGTGAAGGGGGTCTATCAGGACAGCTTCGGATTTCCGGTAGAGGGGACCATCTGCCTGGATGTCAGGAAGCGTGCTGTCCATATGGAAGCCGATCAGGGAGACCGGGCACTGAGCGCAGATTATCAGCCGGGCCATCCGATGCACATCCGCACAACGCCGAAACTGTCAAAGATCGAGCTGGACGGAAAGCAGACGCTGATCATCCCGGATGACGATTCGTATAACCGATTTGTGAAACTGCTCCGGTATATGGCCATGGCAGGAAAAGCCGGAGGCGATCCGGATTCAGTGCATGACGCTTCTGGCGCAGGCACCGAGACTGGCACAGACAACACAGACAACACAGACAATACAGACAGAAACATCCCTGCAGCAGACGGCAGCAGTGCGGACGGGAAGGCCGGGGCAAGTCCAATTCGTGCAATGGCCCGGATTGAGGACAGTGCATCCTACGCGCAGCTTCAGAAGCTGGTCGGTCTTGAGTCGGTCAAAAAGGATGTGATCCAGCTCGCCAATCTGATGAAGATGAAGGTGCGGCGGAAAGAACAGAAGCTGCCGGAGGTTCCATTCTCTCTCCACCTGGTTTTTTCCGGCAATCCCGGAACCGGCAAGACGACGATTGCGCGGATTCTGGCAGGCATCTACAAGGATATCGGAGTATTGTCGAAGGGTCAGCTTGTCGAATGTGACCGGGGGGACCTCGTGGCTGGCTACGTCGGACAGACCGCGATCCGGACAAAGGAGAAGATCGAGGCAGCGAAGGGCGGCATTCTGTTTATCGATGAAGCTTACACACTCGCGCGCGGGGAGAATGATTTTGGCCAGGAAGCCATCGACACGATTCTGAAGGCGATGGAAGACATGCGGGAAGATTTTGTCGTCATTGTCGCCGGGTACACGGAACTGATGAGGGAATTCATTGGCAGCAACCCGGGACTGAAGTCGAGGTTCAACAAGTACATCGAATTCCCGGATTATACGGCTGACGAACTAGTGAAGATTTTCTACGTTATGACGGAGAAATACAGCTACCGTCTGACGGACAAGGCAAAGGAGAAAGTGGAGGAAAAAATCCGAAAAATGGAAGCAGAAAAAGGGCCTCATTTCGCGAATGCGCGGGATGTCCGGAACCTGTTTGAAAAAATTGTCACAAACCAGGCAACGAGGCTGGCAACGCTTCCCGACGCAGATATCAGGGAGATTACAGAAACAGATATTTGCCTTGTTTAAACTAATATACGGTGCTAAAATAAATCATCCGATGGATGTCCGGTGACGGTTTCATCCACGAATTTGTCCCGGAAGAAATCCTGGCGGGACAAGTCAGTTCAAAAGAAAACAGGAACAGGTGAGGAGGATTATTCATGAAACAGGGAAACATGCTGGCGATGATTCTCGCCGGCGGGAGAGGGAGCCGTCTTCATGAGCTGACCTCAAAGGTTGCAAAACCGCTGTCTCATATGGCGGAAAGTACCGCATTATCGACTTCCCGCTCAGTAACTGCGCGAACAGTGGCGTCAACATTGTGGGTGTTCTGACGCAGTATGAATCGGTTCTGCTCAACAGTTATGTCGCGGGAGGCGGACGCTGGGGGCTTGATACGAAGGACAGCGGCGTCTTTGTGCTGACGCCCCGTGAGAAGGCTGAAACAGGACTTGATGTCTACAGGGGAACCGCGGATGCCATATCGCAGAATATCGATTTCATTGACCAGTACAATCCGGAGTTCCTGCTGGTTCTTTCCGGTGACCACATTTACAAGATGGATTACTCCGAGATGCTGAAGGCTCACATCCAGGCGGAGGCGGACGCGACGATTGCCGTGATCGGGGTCCCGATCAGGGAGGCAAGCCGGTTCGGATCATGAATACCGATGAGACCGGCCGGATTGTGGAGTTCGAGGAGAAACCGGAGCACCCGAAGAGCAACCTGGCATCGATGGGTATCTATATCTTTTCCTGGAAACTGCTCCGGAAGATGCTCGTTGCGGATATGAAGGATCCGGATTCTGCCCACGACTTCGGGAAGAACATCATCCCTCAGATGCTCGCGGATGGAAGGACACTTCTGGCGTATGAGTTCAAGGGCTACTGGAAGGATGTCGGGACCATCGATTCTCTCTGGGAAGCGAACATGGATCTTCTGGACAAGAAAGATGAACTGGATCTTGGGGCTTATTCCTGGAAGATTTACACCGCGGATGTCTCGACCCTCCCGGCTTACATCGGCGAGGAGGCTGAGACAGACCGTGTCTACATCACGCAGGGCTGCGAGTGCAGCGGGAAGGTTACCCACACCGTTATGTTTACAAACTCGAAGGTCGCGGAAGGCGCGACAGTCACAGACTCTGTCCTCATGCCGGAGGCTGTGGTTGACGAGGGCGCAACGGTCACCCGGGCGATGGTAGCCAATGGGGTACGGATCGGAAAGGGTGCCGTTGTCGGCAGCGCAGACAGTGAGCACATCGAGCTTGTCTCTAAGAATGTGAAGGGGGTGGAGTGATCATGGCAAAGGCATTCGGCATTGTAACTTCACTCCAAGACGTGTCAGAGTCTACGGTCTGCAGGATTTCCGGTCGGCGGGGGCGATCCCTCTGTTCGGAAGATACAGAGTCATTGATTTCCCGGTCTCCAATCTGAGCAACAGCGGTATCGACAACATCCAGGTATTCATCGGCGGAAAGTATCCGCGCTCCCTGGTCGATCATCTGGGCACCGGGCGTCAGTACAACATCAACTCCAAGAGAGGAAGGCTTCAGCTTCTGTACTGCGAGGAGAACAGCCGGAACGAGGCTTTCAACACCGACATGCCAACTATCTGGCAAACAGAGACTATCTGGAGCGGATGGAAGAGGAGTATGTGGTCGTCACACCGTGTTACATGGTTTTCCGCCAGGATTTTTCGGATCTTCTGCAGCAGCACATTGAATCCGGCGCGGATATCACCATGCTGTATCACAAGGTTACGAATGCGAGAGATCATTTCCTGAACTGCCGTGTGATGACGCTGGATGATGAACAGATGGTGATGAGCCTTTCCGGAAATCACGCGAACAAGCAGAGCCAGAACATTTTCATGGATACCTATATCATGAAACGGGAGCTGTTCCTGAAGCTGATTGACAAGACAGCCACTTTCTCATCTGCGTTCTCGATGTCGCAGATGCTGGAGTACCGGCTTGGGAAGACCGATCTGGTGATCAGAGGAGTTCAGCACAAGGGGTATTTGCAGCGATCGCAGATCTGGATGCATACTATGAGGCCAATATGGAGCTGCTGGATCAGAAGACGGCGAAGTCGTTGTTCACAGCCGACTGGCCCTTCTATACAACCACAACGGACGCCTGCCCGACCACCATCATGGAAGGAGCGGCTGTCAGAAGAAGCGTCGTCGCAGATGGCTCAGAGATCGCGGGTGAAGTCGAGAACTGTGTCCTCGGCCGCGGTGTCAAGGTCGGAAAGGGCGCCGTCGTCAAGAACAGTATCATTCTCTCCTATGTGGAGATCGGGCCCGGTGTCCATGTCGAAAATGAGGTTGTGGACAAGTGGACGAGGATCATACGAACGAAGGAAATGACAGCACCTGAGGGAAAAACCGGATTTGTCAGAAAGTCCGATCTGCTTTAAGAACAAAAGCCCCTGTACGCTCACTCAGCGAGTGTACAGGGGCTTTTTCCTGCCTTCCGCCGGCCGGTCTCCCGGCAGCGGCAGACTGCGCTGGGCTTTGCGGCAGACTGCGCCGGAAACTTGCTGCAGGCTGCGCCTTGGGCTTGCGGTTGACATCTTGGATACGAGTGTTTATAGTCAAGTAGATTCTTGGAAATGGGAGCAGACAGAGGGATTATTATGACATTAGACGAACTTCCGATTGGGAAAACGGCGACGGTCAGTGTCGTCGGCGGAAATGGAGAGCTTCGGCAGCATTTCCTCGATATGGGGATTATTCCGACGACTGACATTACGATGGTGAAATATGCGCCCATGGGGGACCCGGTGGAGGTCCGCATCAAGAGCTATGAACTCTCGCTTCGCATTGCAGACGCAAAGCAGATCGAGATCCGGGATGTACGCGAGGGGCTGGATGCAGCGCATGGAGCAGGGAACCGAAACACAGCAGACCCGGGGAGAGAAGCCGCTGCGCGGGAGGAGAAGGGAGACCGGCATAACCTTCGGCAGGCTGTGCCTCACCCGGGACTTGGTGAAGGCGGAAAGTACCATGTCAAAGCGGATGAGCATCCGGTTCCGGATGGTACCATCCTGACATTTGCACTTGCGGGCAATCAGAACTGCGGAAAGACAACACTCTTCAATCAGCTGACCGGGTCCAACCAGCATGTTGGCAACTTCCCGGGCGTGACGGTCGACCGCAAGGACGGTGCGATCCGCGGCTTCAAGGATACGCTGGTGACAGATCTCCCCGGTATCTATTCGATGTCCCCCTACACGGACGAGGAGATTGTCTCGCGTGAGTTCATCCTGCGCGAGCAGCCAACGGGCATCATCAACATCGTCGATGCGACGAACATCGAGCGCAACCTCTACCTGACGCTGCAGCTCATCGAGCTCGATCGCCCGATGGTCCTCGCGCTCAACATGATGGACGAGCTCACGGGCAACGGCGGCTCGGTCGACATCAACGCGATGGAATCCCTGCTCGGCATCCCAATCGTGCCGATCTCGGCGGCCAAGGGCGAGGGCATCGAGGAGCTCGTCGCGCATGCGCTGCATGTGGCGCATTATCAGGAGCAGCCAGGGCGCATGGATTTCTGCGATGCCAACAGCCATCGCGGCGCGGTGCATCGCTGCCTGCACGGCATCATGCATCTCATCGAAGACCATGCAAAGGATGCACGCATCCCGCTGCGCTTTGCCGCGACGAAGGTCGTCGAGGGAGACCACCGCGTCATCGAGGCACTGCAGCTCGACCAGAACGAAAAAGAGATGATTGAGCATATCATCTGCCAGATGGAGAAGGAGCGCGGCCTCGACCGCTCGGCGGCCATCGCGGACATGCGCTTTGCCTTCATCGGCAAGCTCGTCGACCGCACGTTCCACAAGGCGCACGAGAGCCGCCAGCACGAGCGCAGCCGCCGCATCGACAAGATACTGACGGGCAAGTACACGGCCATCCCGGCCTTCATCGCCATCATGAGCCTCGTCTTCTACCTGACGTTCAACGTCATCGGCGCGGGCCTGCAGGACCTCATGGCGGCGGGCATCGGCGCGCTGCAGGATGTGGCGGCTGCGGAGCTTTCGGCAAGGGCTACAAAGAATGGGTCAAAGTTTC
>USJM01000103.1 GCA_900555005.1 uncultured Lachnospiraceae bacterium
ATCATCTAGACTGCCTGCACCAGCCGACACCTGGCCTGCACCTGCCTGAAGCTTCTTAAGGCCATCGCTGAGAGAAGACGCGCCATTTGCTGCGTCAGAAAATCCCTTCTGAACCTGCTTGGAGCCGTTACTCAGATCAGATACTCCCTTCTGAAGCTTCGTAATCTTTTCAACCAATGCCTGCTGTTTTTCTGGCGTTAAATTCTCTGAAAGTGTCTTCAGGTCTGACTGAAGTGTCGTCAGCTTTGTCACCTGAGTTTGCTGATCATCACCTGACTTGACACCTGCCGCCGCCAGAATCATCTGTTTGCTGGCATTGATCTGATCCCTCTGGGAAAGGACTGTCAGCCCAAGAAGAGCATTATTCTTTTGTTCTTCATCAATCTTCTTCTGATTTGCCAGGTATACTACACCAGATTCTGCATACTTGATAATCTTTCCCTGATTCTCCGCAGAAGGATTCACGGTTACTGTATCAGAAGAGGTAATCATCTCCTTATATTGGTTTGCTGCCTGTTCCTGAATAGCCTTCTCTACAGCAGCCTTGATCGCTTTCTGCTGTTCTTCCGTAAGCCCTGCTGCAAGGTTCGAGTTGGTCTCCGATGCTCTTTCAGCCCCTTCTGCAGCGGATGCAGCGGCTTCATTCGCCTGTGCCGCTTCCTGTGCTGTCTCTGTCTTCTGTGATGCTTCCGAAGCAACACTTTCCTGTGACGGAGTGGCTGCCGGTGCCTGTGTCTCCGAAGCCTTTTGCTCACGCTGGCCGGAGGACGCAGTATTCTCAGAAGTCAGCAGCTCCTGGTATGCTTTGATCGCTTCCTGATACTGCGCAATCGTATCCTGATAGGACTGGATCGCAGTCTGATAGGATTGAATCGCAGTGTCGTAGTCCGAAGCCGCACTTTGATAGCTGCTCTGGGCAGACTCATAGCTTCCTGCGACTGACCGCGCCGTCCCGACTGCACCGTTTACATCCGCAATGTGACTGCTCAGCCCCGGAAGGTTCATGGCTGATACCAGCTTTGAAACCATCGGTGAATAAGCACTTTCTGCCTGGAATAGGAAGCAGATGCGGAAGATGCCGCTGCGGCTGCATCTGTCGCCGCAGACTTTGCGCTGTCTGCCGCACTGGCCGCACTCTGCGCCTGCGATGCTGACTGCTCTGCTGCGCTGTCTGCACTCTGTGCTGCCGCAGATGCTGCATGATCGTCCACAGCCTTCTTCTGTGCGTCATCTGAAACTGTTGACGATGCATCGTCGGAAGTTTCTGCAGGCGTATCAGAGACTTCCAAAGCAGATGCAGAAGAAGCTGAAGATTCAGAAGATGCGGCTGATGCAGTCACGGGTGCCACAGAAGAAGAGGGAGCCTGTGCTGCTTCCGCCGTCGAACCTGCAGTAGATGTATCAGATGCAGATGCTCCAGGCTTGTTACTCTCCTCTGCTTTTTCGTTCGAAGCAGCCGTACCTTTCTGCTGAAGCTCCTCGATAATATTAGCTGTAATCTGCTCTACCAGTTTTTGATCAGATGCCTTTTCCTGTGAAATACCTGCTACCGCGAAGAGATCAATATAGCGCTGTTGCAATGTCTGATCGACCTGTGTCAGTCCAAGCGCGTTTTCATAGTCATCGAAGCTGGTGCCGTAACCAGACCCGGTGCAGCTGCCAGTGCCTTCGCTCCATCGGACAGGGTGCTCAGCATGCTCATCGCCTGCTGCACATCATCTTTCTGAAGCAGTCCAAGAAGTGCGTTCAGCTCTTTCTTGGTCTCCTCACTGTTTACGGAATTGTTCAGATCCTCAATCCCCTGGAAGAACGGTGCAGCATCGCTGCCGCCCTTCACCAGCCCCTTCGCCAGCTGGTCCGCTCCGGCTGCTGCCGTATCGGTTCCGCTCTTGAGATCTGCCGCGCCGGCTGAAAGCTTCTTGGTACCATCCTTGAGCTGGTCTGCTCCATCAGAAAGCTGCGCCGCCCCGCTCTTCAGAGCAGCTGCGCCGCTGTCTGCCTGCTTTGCGCCGGTACTGAGCGCCTGCGCGCCGCTCTCCAGCCTTGCGGCACCGCTGTTTGCGCTGGAAGCGCCTGAAGACAGCGCCTGCGCGCCATCCTTCAGCTGCTTTGCTCCATTTCTCAGACTGACAGCTCCATCCTGAAGCTCTCCGGTTCCGTCTGCCAGGCTGGACGCCCCGCTCTTCAGCTGGGCGGTTCCGCTCTTCAGCTTCTTTGTTCCGTCATAGACCTGGGAAACACCGTCTGTGTACTCCGACAGACCATCCTTCAGATCGCCTGCTCCATCCTCAAGGTCACCTGCGCCATCCTTCAGCTTGGAGGTTCCATCCTTCAGGTCTGAGGTGCCATCCTTCAGGTCATTTGTTCCATCATACAGATCAGAGGTGCCGTCCACCAGCTTCTTCGACGCATCCTTGAGGTCTGAGACCTGATCCTGAACCTTGTCAAACGAGCTTCCCTCATCGAACTCGTCCAGCCACTGTCGAGCACGTCGTCCATGACAATCGTCATGTTCATGTCCATGCTGAAGTCCGTGACATCCGCCTCCACATCGATGGACTCCGGAATCTTGGAATCATCGATATCGAGATCTTTGTCATTAGAGAGTGCCAGGCTCTCCCTCAGTCCCGGAAATGCAAGTCCCACGACTGCCGTGCTGTCGCCTTCCTGGATGACCTTGCCGCTCGGACCGTCACATTGGACGCGCTGCCTTCTGTCAGAAGAAGGCCGGACATCACGCCGAACGGGACCTTGACGGTAATCTTCTTCCCGTCCACTGTCTCCGTCTTCGTCTCATTGTTCGTATATTCAAAATGAATCTTCAGATGCCCGCTCTTTCCTGCCAGATTCTTCGGGTCGATCTGCTTTCCATCGAGCGTGTAGGTGATCTTTACCCCAACCGGAGCCTTCTTGTCGGAATTGCCCTGGTAATAGATATCATTGCCGCCCGCTGCCCAGGTCAGGTTCTGTCCGTTCTGTGTGAAGGTCTCGTCACCTTTTACGTTCTCGATGCCGGTCAGATCGGAGAAGTCCTTCAGGCTGTCATCCTTTTTGAGATTCTTCAGCCAGTCGCTGACAAGCAGAGACTTCTGATTGCCGCTGGCATCTGTGAAGATGTAAACCGTCTCATCCTTCTCGACTCCGTCACTGTCATCCTTTGTCTTTCCGGATGAAGTTCCCTCGCTCTCCGTTTCACTGCCGCCCTCAGCCTCTGTCTCGGACAGAATCTCCGTCTCACCCTTTGCCTTCTGCGATCCGCCCGCAGCCGATGCGGACACGACACCTGTCAGCGTCAGTCCCAGGGCTGTCATCGCAGCCAGAAGTTTTCTGAACGTTCCCTTATAAAGTCCCTTCATAGTATTTCATCCCCTCTTCACGTTAAATCAAGTCATCATCACTCAAGCCGTCACAAATCCAGCCGCCACAAATCCAGCCTGTCAGGTTTCTTCCGCAGTTTTCTCTTCTCCTGATGCCGCACCCGCTGCCTTTTCTTTCTTCCCTTTCTTTGGAAGAAATCCAAGGCTTGTATGGACGATCAGTCCGTCGCACGCGTACAGAAGCGCCGGCAGGATGAAGACAACCGTTACCATGAGATCAGAGCGCCGCGAGCCAGCAGCGTGCAGAGCGAGCTGATCATATCAATCTTCGAGTACAGGCTGACACCGAATGTCGCCCCGAAGAAACTCAGCGCCGATACGAGAATGGAGTTGATGCTCGTCCGGTGTGCGATATAGACAGATTCCTTTCTGCTCTTTCCGGTAGAACGCTCAAACTTATATCGTGTCGTCATCAGGATCGCGTAGTCGACCGTCGAGCCCAGCTGAATGGTGCCGATGACAATCGAAGCGATGAACGGCAGCGTCTGGTGCATGAAGAACGGAATCGACATGTTGATGAAGATTGCGAACTCGATAGCGGCAACCAGGATCACCGGAAGCGATACAGACTGCAGGACGAAGAAGATGATCACGGCAACCATTGCAATGGATGTCCAGTTGACAACCGTGAAGTCTGTGTTCGTTGTCTCAATCAGATCCTTTGTGCAGGGCGCCTCACCGACCAGCATGCAGTTCTTGTCATAGCCCTTGATGATCTTCTGAATCTGGTCGCACTGCTGGTTCACCTCATCGGAAGCGAGCTTGTAGTTCGACATAATAATGAACATCCGCCAGTTCTTGCTGTTGAACGTATCCCATAGCTCGGTCGGAATCATTTCCTCGGGAAGCTGGGAGCCAACAATGTTGTCGATTCCGAGTACAGCCGTGACGCCGTCCAGATCCCGGATCTTCTTCTCCATCTGCTCCATGTCCTTGCGGCTGACAGACTGCGGCGCGAGAACCATTTCCGTGGTACTCATGTCAAAATCGTCTTCCAGCTTCGTGTTCGCCTGGACAGAGGGAAGACTCTTCGGAAGCGTCCTCGCCAGATCGTAATAGACATTCGTGTGGCTCTGTCCATAGGCTGCCGGAAGCCAGATGAGGCCAAACACGATCAGGAGAATCGGATAATGCTTCTGTACCCAGTCCGGAATCCATTTGAAGTTCGGAATGATCGCCTTGTGCCGCGTCTTCTGGAGGGGCTTGTCCAGCACCAGAATCAGGGACGGAAGTACTGTGACAACCGTCACGACACCGAACAGAACACCCTTCGCCATGACAAGCCCGAGGTTGATGCCGAGACGGTATGTCATGAAGCACATCGCCAGGAAACCTGCAACCGTCGTGATGGAAGAGCCGATGACAGACGACAGGGTGGCCTTGATGGCGGTTGCCATCGCATGCTTCGGATCGTCCGGGTGCCGGTCTCTCTGTTCGATATAGGAATGCCAGAGGAAGATGGAGTAATCCAGCGTTACACCAAGCTGAAGGACAGCAGCCAGTGCCTTTGTGACATAGGAGATCTTTCCGAAGATCCAGTTGGTTCCCATATTGTAGAGGACTGCCATTCCGATGGATGCCAGGAAGAGCAGCGGTGCCAGGAAGGAGTCCATTGTCAGCTGGAGGACGATCAGACACAAAATGACGGCGAGAATCACGTAAACCGGTGCTTCCTTATCTGCCAGTGCCTTTGTATCGATCAGGCCTGCAGTCATACCGCTGATAAAGCACTGCTTCTTCGCAATCTTCCGAAGCGCTTCAATCGCGTCACCCGACTCATCTGATGAGGTTCCCGTTTTCAGGACGACCATCAGAAGCGTCTCATTCTTGTCTTCCTGGTAGAACGCATCCCTGATTTTATCCGGAAGAACCTCGACCGGGATGGAGATGTCCGCAAAGTCATCATACCAGAGAACCTTCTTGACATGGTCGACCTTCTCCATCTTTTTCTTCATCGCAGCGACATCCTTGAATGGCATGTCCTGTACCATGATGAACGAAAAACCACCTGTCCCGAACTCATCCTCCATGATGGACTGCCCCTTCATGGTCTCAAAGCTGTCCGGCAGGTAGCTGAGCATATCATAGTTCGTCTTTGTGCCCAGGTAACCGATCACCGAAGGGATCAGCAGGATAAAGGCGGCAATCAGAATCACGAATCGCGACTGCACGACCGCCCAACCGAATTTGTTCTTTTTCTTCATACCCTTCATTCACACTCCTCTGTACTGGCAGGTATCTTCCACAACCGGCTTGTTTCTATCGAGTTACAGCATAGTCAGCCAGCCTTACAGGTGAAATATCCAAAACATTACAAGTGTAAATAAAAAACGACACTTCTACAAAAGTGTCGTTTCTGTCTTATCAGTTTGCAAATGCATGTAAAGCTAACGTCTGCTGTGTGCTGCATTCGAGATGATTCGCTGTACAGCACGCCTCCGCATACAGGATCTACGATGTATCTCAGATATCCTGCGGAAGATCCATCATGGAGTGGCTCGCAATGAAGGAGTACATGTCCACCATATCCTCCGGCGGGATTGTCATCCCACGCTCAATCCATCCCATCAAGACAAATGTCAGACTCTGCGCGTAATAGTCGGCGATCCACTTTGGCGTCAGCCAGGAATACTTTCTCGACTTGCCGACATGGTTGCTCAGAAAATAATCATTGATCGTCTCTGAAACCAGGTTCTGCACAATGCTCTCGAAGGAATTCTGTCCCTTCGTCCTTGCCACATGGCTGTAAAATTCCTTATTCTTCAGAATTGCCGTGAAGATGAAGGTGACAGCCTCCCGCTGCATATTGTTTCCAAGCAGAATACGGACAGGCGCAAGGACCTCCTCCCTGCAGATCCACTCAAGGAGCTCATACTTATCCTGAAAATGATATAAAATGTGACGCGGATCACGCCGGCGCGGTCTGTGATCTCCTTAATGGTAATCTTCTCAACCGGCTTCTCAAGCGCAAGTTCCTTGAAGCTCTCGGCGAGAAGCGTTTTCACTTCTCTTTTCTGCTGCATTGAACAACCTCAGGAATCTCTCTGGAACCGCTTTATCTTACCATTTTTATTGATTGTGCGCAACCGGTTGAATGTTCGTCCTCCTTCAGAAAGGATGGCGTGATGGAGAATTTCATTTTCTGGTGCGTCGTCGGATGCCTGAACTGCAGGCTCGCCGCACACAGCTTCAGATTGTAGTCATAATACAACCCGGCCGGTCCGTACTTCCGATCCCCGTCGATC
>USJM01000104.1 GCA_900555005.1 uncultured Lachnospiraceae bacterium
ACCGCTCTCGCGATCACCGGCTCTCTCAGAAAACCGTCAAACATCTCCGGAAAAATCGTCAGTACCGATATCTTCATATCCGTCTGCTCAGGTATGATGTCCATGCCGCGGCGTATAGAAGATCAGCGCCTCCACCGCCCACGCGGCGACGTCCAGTGCGATCATCCAGGCAAGGAATTTCCACATAAAGCCATCTCCTTCTTTTCATGAGCCATAACGCATATGACAGCCTGTCCGTCGAGTGCCTCCGGCCGTCTTTCAAAGAAGTTCCCGGTGCCCGTCAGCTTTCCATTTCTCCCCCACGTCAGGCAGAAATACAGCACCAGCAGGATACCGGTCGGCACCCAGCTCACCGGATAGCTCCACATCAGGGTGGAGAACTGCGGCCAGACCCGCGTCGCGATCAGAACCCACAGCACCCGCAGCACACAGATGCCCGACACACAGATGACCATCGGCGCAAATGAATCCCCCAGGCCTCTCAGCACATCCGAAAAGATTTCAATCACGATAAAGGTCACGTAGCATGGGACGAAAAAGTGCATCATCATCCTTCCAGTCCGATGACGGTCTGATCCGTTGTGAACAGCCCGATCAGGATGTCTGTCATGAACCAGAGAATCAGGGAGAGGGTGATTGTTATAATCGTATCGATGATCAGCGATTCCCGGATGCACCTGCGGACGCGTTTCATCTTTCCGGCTCCGTAATTTTGGCCGATGAAGGTCGTCACAGCCACACCGAACGAATTGCTCGTCATCCAGAAAACCTGGTCCGCCTTGCCGCAGGCCGCCCAGGCTGCCACATAATTCGTTCCGAACCCGTTGACAGCCGCCTGCAGAATGACATTCGTGATCGAGTACGACAGCGACTGCACCATCGCAGGGATCCCGATCTGCAGAATCCGGACCATCTGACGTCTGTTGATCCGAATCTCCCGAATTCGGACGCCATAATTTTCCCGGCTCTTCATCAGGCACTGCATCACCAGGATCGCCGAGAGCAGCTGGCAGAGAACCGTCGCCAGGGCAGCCCCGAACACACCCATTTTCAATCCCGCAACAAACAGAAGATCGAGTCCGATATTTGCAAGGCAGGACACAATCAGGTAGTACAGCGGCCGCTTTGAATCGCCGATCGCCCGGAGAATCCCTGCGCCCATGTTGTAAATCAGGTTCGGCACCATCCCGGCAAAATAGATCTGCATGTAGATTCTGGAGTCTGCAAATGAATCTGCCGGCGTATTCATGCCCTTCAGCATGGGGTCCGCCAGCAGGATCCCTACCACCATAAATACTGCGCCGAATAACACAGACATGGCAATCGAGGTATGAACCGATGACGATACTTTCTCATCATCCCTTGCCCCGAAGTACTGAGCAATGACGACGGACGCACCTGAGGCCAGCCCCAGGAAAGCGCCGACATCACATTGACGATCTGCGATGCCGCGCCTCCGATCGCTGACAGGGCGACCGTCCCGACAAACCGACCGACAATCACCGCGTCGGTCGTATTATACAGCATCTGAAAGAATGTGCCGAACAGCAGCGGGAAGAAAAAGATCAGAAGCTGCTGCCAGATCACCCCCTGCGTGATGCCATTGTATTGTTGTGTTTCATTCTGTCTGCGCTCTTGTCCCCTCATACTCAACAGGCACCCCTTTGTGCCGCTCCTTCAATTGTCAGACATCCCGCGCGCTCCTGTTTCACAGCGCCGCATATGTCAGATCCATGTCCAGCAATCTCCATGCCCCGTCCTGAAGCTCCGCGATGCTCACGGAACAATTCTGCGGAATCTGCCCTCTCCAGAAGTCCTTCAGCGGAACCGGCTCGATGTTCATCAGCAGGCCCCTGCTGGCACAGCCGTGTGTCGATACCAGCAGATTGAATGGCTTTCCCTCGTAATTTTTATACTGCCCTGCAATGTCCCTCAGAAAAGCGCCTGTCCGCTCAATCACCTGAGCGTACGTCTCCGCGCCCTCCGGTACTCTGGCCAGCTCGGGCGACTGGAAAAACACAAACGCCTCCGGATCCGCCTTCGGGAACCTGGGATCATCGATCATACAATCCCCCTCCCATGGCCCGAGGTTCACCTCCGCAATCCGTCCGTCCAGTGCGATCGGAATCACCTGTGCGTGGCCGGAGGCAGCTTCGGCAGACTCTCCGCCCAGCACCAGCTCTGCGGTCCGCCTTGCCCGGCCAAGCGGGCTTGATACACAGGCGTCAAAAAAGAGACCGGCTCTCCGCATCCCCTCTCCTGTCATACGTGCAAGGGTTTCCCCCTTCTCATCAAGTTGAATATCCGAACGCCCCTGAAGTCGCCTGAGCTTGTTCCATTCCGTCTCGCCATGTCTCAGTATGTATATCTTCATTCCACTGACTCCCCGCCCATTGCTCTGTCACCCCTGATGTCTCACTGATTGTAGACGACGTGTACAGAAGAGTCAATCGGCTCCCTTCTATCCAGGCCTTACAGGATCTCATAGAAGCTGATTCCACTGCAGGTCTGCAGAATGGTCATGATTTTCTCTCTGTCTCTGTAAGACGACAGCTTCACCGTCACGATTGCGACCGGCCCGTCACCCCTGATCATGCTCCTGACCTGATTGCTCCGGGTGGTGATGATGGTCCCCGCACCGATAAAGCCAATACCACTGATCACAGCAGCCCCATTTCTATAAAGATCTCCCGAAGAAGGTGAGAACTTATGCATCATATACTCACTCAGAATCATCGCCATCGCAGCCCCCATGCAGATCAGGACGCAATGAAACCTGACATCCGCTCAAGCTCCCCGATCATCAGGGCCTCCTCTCTGCATCTGCCTTTCAGAGGCGGATTGCTCTCCCACCTCAAGTGTCTTATCTGTCAGTCCTCTGCGGCATTGTCTTTCAGAATCTTCGGAAAACGGACAAGAAAGATCAGCATGCAGATCACAGCCGTCGCGTCTGCCACCGCCTCCGCCGTGAAGACACCCATAACCCCCATGAAGTGAGGCAGGATCAGCGCCAGCGGAACCAGCAGAAAAATCTTCCGCAGAAATGCGATGAACAGCGAGATCTTCGCCTCATTCAGCGCCACAAATGTATTCTGACAGGCTCTCTGCATGCCGAATATGCTCATCCCGGCTACAAAGACCGGCATTGTCCGTCTGACCGTCTCAATCAGCTTCGCGTCCGCTGTGAAGATTCTTGCATAAAATGCAGGAAAGACCATCATGGTCAGCACCAGAATAAGCCCGTAGAAAAGATTCACGCTCCACGACACGCGGAAGGCCTTCCGGACTCTGTCATTGTTTCGTCTGCCGAAATTGTAGCTGATCACCGGCGTACAGCCCTGGGAGAACCCGCTCAGCGGAACACTGACAATCTGCATGCAGCTCTGCATGACAGAAAGCGCGCTCACATAGATATCGCCGAATTCCGAGAGCGTTCCGTTCAGGACAAACCCGATGATGCTTTCCGTACTCCCCATGACAAACGGTGAAACACCCAGCGCCAGCATCTGCCTCATCACCGCCCCGTCCGGCTTCATCGCTTCTCTCTTCAGCCTCAGCGAAGCTTTCCCTGAAAAGAGAAAGCCAAGCACTATGAAACCACTCACCACCTGGGATATCACCGATGCCAGCGCCGCGCCGGCCACCCCCATCTGGAGGGTAAAGATGAACAGGGGATCCAGTCCGATGTTCAGCGCCGCGCCAATCAGCGTCGACACCATCGCAAAGCCCGGCCGTCCCTGTGCATTGATGAACATCGTCAGCCCGGCCGTCACCATCACGAAGAATGTACGGTCAGATAGACCGCAAAATAACTGACCGCATATCCCAGGGTCCTGTCAGACGCTCCCGTCAGGATCAGCAGCGGCTTCATGAAGACCGCCATGACAATCGTCAGCACTACCGTGAAAAACAAATCCAGCGTAAAACCGTTGCCCAGAATTCTCTCAGCCAGCCGTCTGTCCCCGCGTCCCAGCGCCATCGATGCGAGCGGAGCTCCGCCGCCTCCTGCAAATGAAGCAAATGCGGAGATCAGAATGATCAGAGTGCTGCAGATTCCCACGCCGGCCAGCGCATCCGCGCCGTGATCGGCAATATGGCCGATGTAGATTCGGTCGACGATATTATATAGAAGGTTCACGAGCTGAGCTACGACCGCCGGAAGTGCCATCTGAAAGATCAGCTTCGTCACCGGTTCCGTTCCCATCCGCCTTCATAGCCGGTACCCATATCCACAGCTGTTCCCTCCGTCAATTCAATTTCAGATCATCATGCCCAGCCAGATCCTGATTTGATTGTAATCTCCCGCTTTTCAGCTTGTCAATCAGATGAAAAGCCCCAGTGCCATGCCGAGATTGTCCCACTTTTGGTTTTAGTATTCTCGTGCCGCCTACTCGCCACTTCATGATTGAATCAGCGTCTTCTGAATGGTATGATCCAAGCCGTGGCCAGGCAATTTGCAGCAAAACAGCAGGAGGAATGAACCTTGAAGGCTTCCGGGTCGGAAATGAAAAGCAACAGGGAGATGGATATGCTGAGCGGCAGTATCTTCCGCAAGCTATGCGCGATCGCAATCCCGATCTGCCTGTCCAGCATCCTTCAACAGCTGTTTAATGCCTCGGACACAGCAGTTGTCGGGAATTTTTCATCCAGCCAGGCAATGGCAGCCGTCGGAACCAATGCGCCGGTGATCAACGTGATTGTGACCTTTTTCAGCGGTCTGTCCATCGGTTCCAACGTCATGCTGTCCAGCTTCATCGGCTCCGGAAACCGTGACAAGGTCAACGACGCCCTTCACACCAGCTTCATGGTCGCACTGATCAGCGGACTCCTCATGCTCGTACTCGGCCAGGTGACCGCGCAGCCTGTCCTCACACTCCTCGGCACACCCGAAGATGTCATGGGCATGGCCGTCACGTACCTGCGGATCTATTTTCTCGGGATGCCCTTTCTGATGATCTATGACTTCGGAAGCTCCATCCTGCGCGCGATCGGAGACACCCGAAGGCCACTTTTGTATCTGACCTGCTCTGGTATCCTGAACGTATTTCTGAATCTCTTCTTCGTGATTGTTCTTCACAGAAATGCAGACGGTGTTGCCATCGCCACAACCATCAGCAATGCGGTGAGTGCCTTCCTGATCCTGCGCGCACTCATCCGTGAAAAAGGGATGCTGCATCTCGAGTTGACACAGCTTCAGATGAAAAAGCCCTATCTGATGAAAATCCTATGGATTGGCGGCCCGGCGGGACTTCAGGGGATGATCTTCTCCGTCTCCAACGTAGTGATACAGTCCGCCATCAACCATTTTGGTTCCGCCTGCATCGCCGGGAATTCAGCAGCGCTGAATTTTGAGTACATCAGCTATTTTGTTGTCAACGGCTTCGCACAGGCCGTCATGACCTTTATCAGCCAGAATTATGCCGCCGGGAATTATGTGCGCTGCCGAAAAACAACGCGCACCGCCATGATCTGCTCCGTCGGTTTCTGCGCCATGGTCTCCGTTTCCTTTTTCCTGCTGAAGGCCCCGCTTCTTCATCTCTTCTCACAGCAGCCGGACGTGCTCCGCTATGCCTACGTTCGGATGACCTTCATCACGCTCCTGGAACCAATGACCGCTTCCTACGAAATCACCGGCGCCAGCCTGCGTGGAATCGGACACTCCATGGCCCCCGCCCTGATCACGCTATTCGGATGCTGCGGCCTGCGGGTCGCCTTTATTGCCGCCATGCTGCAGCACTTTACATCCTTCTACCAGGTGGTGCTCATCTATCCGGTTACCTGGATCGTGACCGGAAGCGCGATTATCGCGCTGTACTTCATCGTTACTAGGAAGGAGTATATAAAACCAGGCATTCATTGATAACATTATTAAGGAGCCTGCCATGGAAACACAAATACGGGAAGTCTTCGGCATAACTCTTCACGTTGAACCTTATCCTGTTCCAACAGTTTTACCCGTATACATGGTAAGCGGTCGCCGTTTCTCCAAGGCATCCCTCCTGGGAAATCATTTTTTGCTCATTTCTATATCCGAAATGGATCGTTTTGGTGTCGTTGCTTTAAAAAAGCAGCTTGCCAAATACATGGATGCCACAAATTTGAATGCCGCTTATGTCTTTCCATCACTGACAAAGATTCAGCGCAATGCCTGTTTCTGTTCCTGCTTTACAACGCATGTCAGAAACCATTATTGAAAAAAGATGCCGCCGCCGCATTGAAATTGACCAGGACGTCTATCACACGAGCCTCGGAGCTGTTAAAATCGCTCCATCTGATCACGGAAGAAGCAAAGGGCACGGAGCTGCGAATGCAGCCCGTATCCAGCGGTCATGAATATTATGAAATGGCAAGGCCGTATCTGATCAGTCCTGTTGCCAGAACAGTCACTGTGAAGGCTCCAACCCTCACTTCCAAAATCTATGCAGGGGAAACTGCGCTTTCTATGCGGACAATGCTGAACAGCCCTGTTATTCCCGAAATTGCGATCGATAAAAGGCAATACAAACTCCTGATACTGAATGAAGTGGATGAAAAATGGGACCCCGAAGAAGATCTTCTTCATGTCGAATTATGGAAATACGATCCGACGTC
>USJM01000105.1 GCA_900555005.1 uncultured Lachnospiraceae bacterium
ATTAAAAAAAGAGACACAAAAATAGTTCTCCTTGTCAATTTGATTGTGCAATGATAGAAAAATTACGCGATCACAATCAAGCGGCGGCGCTGCTGCGTGCGGCAAAGGAAGCCGGAATCAACCTCCAGGAAGGATCTGGCAAAGCTGCAGAAACAGAGACAGAGATGCCCGAACAGGAAAGAACTCTGCCCGCCCATAAAATCATATTCGTGGGAGATTCCAGAACCATTGGCATGCAGAATGCGCTGAAAAAGTATCTGCCGGATGACGACTGTGTGTTCGTCGGGAAGGTTGGAGAAGGCTGCAGCTGGTTTCTGTCTGAGGGAAAGAGCCTGATGGCGGACGCAATCAGCCAGAATCCGGATGCGCCGGTCGTCCTGAACTTCGGCGTCAATGATCCGGACCAGATTGACGAGTATCTCTCCGCCTACAGGGATATGGTGGCGGAATATCCTGACACAACCTTCTGGTTTTTATCCGTCAACCCCGTGCAGCGTGCCAGGATGATTGAGTATGGCGCAAGCGAGGACGCGCTCGATCTGGTGACAAACACGAACATCACAAAGCTGAACCTGGCGATCCAGCAGGCCTTCCCGGACCACTACCTCGACTCCTCCACCATTCTGAAGCTTGAAGGGTTCCGGACAGTCGACGGCCTGCACTTTACAGGTCAGACCTACCTTCGGATCCACCGGTTCGTTGTCGACGAGCTGTTCGGCTTATAACCCGTATTCAGCCCGGAAACCGGGATTAAAAATAGAAAGCGGCGGCCTGATACAGGCCCTGGCAGGCTGCCAGGCTGAAGGCAGCCCGATCAACATAAAAAAAGAAGACTGAGTGCCCATGCACCCGGTCTTCTTTTTCGTTTCAGCGTTTCAGCTCTGATCATCCAGTTTCAGTACATTGAGGAACGCCTTCTGCGGAATCTCGACCGATCCGATCTGGCGCATTTTCTTCTTTCCTTCCTTTTGCTTTTCGAGCAGCTTCTTCTTTCTGGAGATATCGCCTCCATAGCACTTTGCCAGGACATCCTTCCGAAGAGCCCTGACGGTTTCACGGGCGATCACACGTCCATTCACCGCAGCCTGGATCGGAATATCGAACAGCTGTCTCGGTATTTCATTCTTCAGCTTCTCACACATCCGGCGCCCTCTGTCATATGCGTTGTCCTCAAATACAATGAAAGAAAGCGCATCGACCGGCTCCTTATTGACCAGAATGTCCAGCCTGCACAGCTTTGACTGCACATACCCCTTCATCTCATAGTCAAATGAAGCATAGCCTCTTGATCTGGACTTCAGGGCATCAAAGAAATCGTAGATGATCTCATTGAGAGGCATATCATAGCGGAGCACAGCACGGTTTGCCTCCAGATACTCTGTTTCCTTGTAGATTCCTCTCCTCTCCTGACAAAGCTGCATGATCGGACCGATGAACTCTGTCGTCACGATGATCTCTGCTGAGACAATCGGCTCTTCCATGTACTCAATCGAGGAAGGGTCCGGTAGATTTGCAGGATTCGTCAGGTCAAAGACCTCTCCGTCCGTCTTGTGAACCTTGTAGACGACGCCGGGGGCTGTCGTCACGAGGTCAAGGTTGTATTCCCTCTCCAGCCGCTCTGTAACAACCTCCAGGTGCAGAAGCCCGAGAAAGCCGCATCGGAAGCCGAAGCCGAGCGCAGCACTGGTCTCCGGCTCAAATTCGAGAGATGCATCATTAAGCTGGAGCTTTTCAAGCGCATCCCTGAGATCGCCATATCTTGCACTGTCCGCCGGATAGATCCCGCAGTAAACCATCGGAAGCGGCCTGCGGTCGCCCGGATACGCTTCGGCGGTCGGATGCTCTGCATCCGTCACCGTGTCGCCGACCCGCGTATCGCCAACATTCTTCAGAAATGCCGTGAAGTAACCGACCATCCCGGCCTGAAGCTCATCGCAGGGGATGAATTGCCCCGGACCGAAATAGCCGACCTCGACCACCTCCGCCTCCGTCTTTGTCCCCATCATCCGGACCTTCATGCCCTTTTTCAGCCTTCCGTCCCGGATCCGGCAGAAGACAATGACGCCTCGGTAGGCGTCGTACAGAGAATCGAAGATCAGCGCCTTGAGTGGCGCCTCCCGGTCACCCTTCGGCGCGGGGAGCTTCTGAACGATCTGCTCCAGGACATCCTCTACGTTCAGACCTGTTTTTGCCGATATCCGCGGACAGTCGGAACAGTCAAGCCCGATGACATCCTCGATTTCCTTCGCAGTCCCCTCCGGATCCGCGCTTGGAAGATCAATCTTGTTGATCACCGGGAGGATCTCGAGATCATGGTCAAGCGCAAGATAGACATTGCCAAGCGTCTGCGCTTCGATTCCCTGCGTACTGTCCACCACAAGGACAGCCCCATCGCAGGCGGCAAGCGCCCTGGAAACCTCGTAGTTGAAATCCACATGGCCCGGTGTATCGATCAGGTTGAAGACATACTCCTTCCCATCCTTCGCGTGGTAGACTGCACGAACGGTCTGAGACTTGATCGTGATGCCCCGTTCCCGCTCAATGTCCATATTGTCCAGAACCTGATCCTGCATCTCACGCTTCGTCAGTACCCCTGTCTTTTCAATGATCCGGTCTGCGAGCGTGCTTTTTCCGTGATCGATATGCGCGATGATGCAGAAATTGCGAATCTGATTCATATTGATTTCAGCCAAATTGATCCCCCCGGTTAACCATCTACAAGATCGTAATCTGCCCGGCTCTTCTTCAGAATGGATCTGTACGGGCCTGCATACAGGCCGCCGGGCATCGTTCTTTTTGTCTTATCCGATTAATAGTAGCCTAAAGGTCATGAAAATGCAATCAAAAGCCGGCCTATCTGTTGACAAGGCAATCCCCGCGGATTAGAATAACTTCGAATGTGTGCCGATACGTCCGTGTCCGTTCTTTCGCGCACACGTGGTTTCATTTTTGATTATCTATTACAATGTAGACATTTGTCTGGAGGTGTACGTTTTGGCAAACATCAAGTCCGCAAAAAAGCGCGTTCTGATTGCTGAGGTCAGAAACGCAAGAAACAAAGCCATCAAGTCCGGTGTCAAGACCGCAGTCAAGAAGGTCGAGGCTGCTGTTGCAGCTGGCGACAAGGAGAATGCACAGAAGGAGCTTCTGAATGCGACCTCTCTGATCGACAAGGCTGAGAAGAAGGGTGTCTTCCACAAGAACACTGCTTCCAACAAGGTTTCCCGCCTTGCAAAGCTGGTCAACACCGTTCAGTAATCCGCAGGTCCTGGAAGCCGGATGCTGCAGGTTTCCGGTCTGATAATAGGAAGGTCAGGGAGCATCGGAACGTCATCGCCGATGCTCCTTTTTTGCTGCCTTCAGCCCTGCCTCGGAAGGAGTATCTCATGACCCAGCCATCGCGAATACCCGCCGGTCTCTATATTCACATCCCATTCTGTGTCTCCAGATGCCTGTACTGCGACTTTCTCTCGACGACACTTGGCCCTAAGATGCAGCGCCGTTATTTTTCCGTCCTCCGGAAAGAAATACTTCATGCCGCCTCCTCTGGCCTTTGGAAAAAATACCGCATCCTCTCTGTCTTTTTCGGCGGCGGAACGCCTTCCCTCCCCGACGCCCCGCTGATTGCAGATACTCTTGATCTCATCCGTTCCTGCTTTGAACTTGTCCCGGATGCGGAAATCACCCTGGAATGCAATCCAGGCACACTGAATGACGAAAAGCTTCATATGTACCGAAGCGCCGGTATCAACCGCCTCTCAATCGGCCTGCAGTCGTCAGACAACAAGCTTCTGAAGGCGCTCGGCCGCATCCATGATTTTGAAACCTTCAGGAGAGAATACGCCGCTGCCCGGAGTGCCGGTTTTCAGAATATCAGTGTTGATCTGATGTATGACCTCCCCGGTCAGAGCCGCGCGCAGTTTCGCGATACACTCTGGCAGGTTCTCTCTCTTCCGGATCCTCCTCAGCACCTGTCCGCATACAGTCTGATCATCGAACCCGGCACCCCCTTCTGGGAGCGTTACCACGAGGATGCCGAGCGCAAGGCGCTTGGTGACAGTCCGCTGTTTCTTCCATCGGAGGACGAGGAAGCCGGCATGCTGAGCGATCTGAAAGCCATCCTCTCTGAGGCTGGCTTCCACCGCTATGAAATATCCAACTGGGCGCTGGACGGCTATGAAAGTGTACACAACAAGGGATACTGGGAAAGAAGGCCTTATCTTGGCTTCGGACTTGGGGCCTCCAGTCAGGCGGATCGCATGCGTTGGAAAAACACCTCTGATCTGAACGAATATCTGTCGGGCAGCTTTGCAAGGAAAGAGATCACACACCTGTCCCGCAGCAGTGAAATGGAGGAAACCATGTTTCTCGGACTCAGGGAGATGAAGGGGGTCACAAGACAGCACTTCCAGGAGCAGTTCGGTGTATCGATGGACGAGGTATACGGCCGTGTTCTGACCAACCTGACGGATCTTCGGCTGATTTCAGACGATGGAAAAGCCATACGGCTGACGGACCGGGGCATCTCGATCTCAAACGTGGTTCTCGCCGAGTTTCTTCTCGACTGAAACTCCACCGCCGCCCTCTTCGCTGCGCCAGCTTCCGCAGTCCCAGACAGCTTCGCGTGCTGCAGCTGGCTTACAGCTCTGACTGTGCCAGACTCCGGCGTCTTAGTAAGCCCCGGTTCCTCCCCGGGCAGGTGTATCCGGCCTGCTGTACTTTACAAGAAGAAGCTCCACGCCCAGCCGGACATCGATTTTTCCCGTCTTGAAGCGCTGTTCCATGGCTGTGCAGTCTGCAACGGCACGCCGCAGCTGATCTGCCGTAAAGAAACGGCCTGGTCCGACAGCTTGCGAATCTGAAAAGAATACCTCAGATCCATCACCTTCATCATCTCCACCGTTCCTTTCCCTTTCTGGGACATAACCTTCATCAGGTAGAGCTGGTTGAACTGCCTCCCGAGAAAATAGAGAATCCGGTTCGGTTCCTCCTGCATCCGGAGCAGCTCGTCATACCGGCTGATCGCCCCTCTCCGGTCCCGGTGTCCGACCGCGTCCACGAGGTCAAAGACCTTCGTCTCCAGGCGTTCCGAAACCAGGCCTCCTACTTCCGTCTCTGACAGAGTTCCGCCTTCGCCGGCGCAGGCTTCCAGCTTGTCAAGCTGAGCCCTGATCATCGTCATATCGGCACCCGTCCGTTCCAGCAGCATCTGCAGGCACCCTTTGTAATCCGGATCCTGGATTCTGAAAGCTGTGAAACAACCCACCTGGCAAGCTCCATTTCATCCGGGTGTTCAAATTCAACCGAAAGCCCTGCCTTCGAGACAGCCTTGTAAAGCCGGCTCCGCTTATCCACCTCTGTCTCTACAAACAGAAGGATGGTCGTTTCCGGAAGCTCTCCCAGAAGTCCAATCAGCTTCTCCGCCTCGTCCTTTCCCTTTCCTGCCGTGAAATAACCGCTGTCCTGCACCAGAACAACACGTCTGTCTGCAAAAAAGGGCATCGCCAGGCATTCATCCATGATCTTCGATACATCCGGCAAGGCGTTCTTGTGAATATTCAGGTTCATCGTGTCATCCGGAGACACTGCTGCCCTTACCAGATTTTCGCGCATCTTCAAAACCAGGTAGCGTTCCCTCCGAAAAACAGGTACACCCTGTGAAAGGTTCCCTCCTTCAGCTCAGACTGGAGCTGGGCCATCCCCGTATTCTTCTGTTTCACTTGTCTTCCAGCCATCTGTTAATCTCCAACCGATGCGCCCGATCTGTCAGCCATGCCAGCCTCTTTGTCCGGCGTTTCCTTCTTTACTTTCGCTTGAACGTCTTGTATGATGAACATGTTTATGAACATTTTATCATGGACTGATTCTTACAGAAAGAGGTTCTCCCTATGAGTCATATCATTATTCCGGACGGATATCATCCGCTTCTTTCGCAATATGATACCCAGAAAGCGATCGGCGTCATCAAGCGCCAGTTTGCCGATACGCTGGCCGCCACCCTTCAGCTTCACCGCGTTTCGGCGCCGCTGTTTCTGGAAGCGTCCACCGGTCTGAACGATGACCTGAACGGCTATGAGCGCAAGGTCACATTCGACATCAAGGACACCGGAACGGAGGCGCAGGTTGTCCAGTCTCTCGCCAAGTGGAAGCGCATGGCGCTCCGGGATTACGGATTCCGTGTCGGCAAAGGACTTTACACCGACATGAACGCCATCCGCAGAGATGAAGAACTCGACAATCTTCACTCCATTTACGTTGACCAGTGGGACTGGGAAAAAGTCATCCGCAAGGAAGACCGGAACACAGACTATCTGAAGCAGACTGTCCGAGCAATTGTCTCTGCAGTCTGTGCCACGGAAATGAATCTGCACGCACAGTTTCCGGAGCTGTATGAGCTCCCGCTCCACACCCCGGATGTGACCTTCATCACGTCTCAGGAGCTGGAAGACCTCTATCCGGACCTGACACCGAAACAGCGCGAGAACGCCTTTGTACAGGAGCATGGAACAACCTTCCTGATGCAGATTGGCAAAAAGCTCCGCTCCGGAAAGCCACACGACGGAAGAGCTCCCGACTATG
>USJM01000106.1 GCA_900555005.1 uncultured Lachnospiraceae bacterium
TCTTATTTTCGCGGATGCCCACCATGACGGCAGGCCGGAGGCGATGGAGCTGCTTTACCGGAGACTGAAGCAGAGCCGTGTTCAGCCGGCTTATCATATCGTAGAAATGTACCTGGATTTTGGCCGGGCATCAAAGGCGGAGGTCATGGAATATTCGACGCGGTTCATGAAGCTGTACGTCAGAGCTTCGGTGGTCGTTGTCTGCGACAATTTCCTGCCGGTTGCGTCCTGCCGGAAGAAGCGGGAAACGATGGTTGTTCAGCTGTGGCATGCCTGCGGATGCTATAAGAAATTCGGATATGACGCGAAGGACGATATTCCGGAGGGGTATCATGGAGATGTATACCGGAACCTGAGCCTGGTTACCGTCAGCGCGGAGGCGGCGGTGGAGCCATTTTCATCCGCGATGCACCGGACACATGGGGAGGTGCAGGCGCTTGGTGTCAGCCGGACGGATCTGTACTTTTCGAGGAAGTGGAGATACAGGTGTATGGAAGCGTTCCGGGAACTGTACCCGGATGTCTACGAGGAGACAGGAGCCGGAGACGGCAGAGAGGAAGGAGCCGGAGATGGCAGTGAGGCGGTCACCGGAGACGGCAGGCAGGCAGGCGCCGGAAGTGCCAAGGGGTCAGGCAGCCTGAGAAAACGCCGGAAAGTTGTGCTCTGGGCGCCGACATTTCGCGGGAACGCGGGACAGCCGGGGCTTCTGGATCTGGACACGGAGAAGCTTCAGAGGCAGCTCGGAAAGGAGTATCTTGTCCTGACGCGGGTGCATCCGCATATGAAGGAGGCGCGGAAGGCGGTGAAGAATCACTGCCCGATCCCAACGGAGCAGCTTTATCCGGTTGTGGATGTGCTGATCGCGGATTACTCGTCTCTGATCTATGAATACCTGCTGGCGGCGCAGATTCAAAACCAGCAGGATTTGCATGGCAGCTCGGGCGTACATGGCGGTCTGGTGCTGTATACTCCGGATCTGGATACCTACATGGCGCAGCGCGGAACCTACATGGATATCCATGAAATTCCGGGAGAGATTGTGAAGGATGCCGACAGGCTGGCCGATGCGGTCAGGCGGGCCGCAGGAGAGGACAGTCCGGGATTGCGCACCGGCGAGAGCAAAGCGGATGACGGGGGACAGGCAGCAGGCTGGATAGCGGACCAGGCAAAGAAGAGGAATGCATTCCTGAAGCGGTACCTGGCTGCCTGCGACGGACAGGCGACCGCACGTATTGCAGAGAAGATCAGGGTGCACTGCTTCGGGGGAGACGGAGGGACTTCCGGAGCCACAGATGTGTAACATTGCCCGATTTTTCACTTTGTGGTATGGTGGACATCTGTGGTATACACTTTCGTGATGGATAGTGTGTCGGTTTTTCATGAAATGAGGAAATATATGAACGTTGCGCTGATTATCGCGGGTGGCTCCGGCCATCGCATGGGGCAGGATATTCCGAAGCAGTTTATCAATGTGTATGACAAGCCGGTGCTGATCTATACGCTGGAGGGATTCCAGCGGCATCCGCTGATTGATGCGATCGAGCTGGTCTGTATCGACGGATGGCACGATGTGGTCTGGGCGTATGCAAAGCAGTTCGGTATCGACAAGCTGAAGTGGATTGTGCCGGGCGGGAATTCCGGGCAGGAATCGATCCGGAACGGTGTCTATGGGCTGGAAGACAAGTGTGCGGAGGATGATATTGTCATCATCCATGATGGCATCCGTCCGCTGGTGGATGCTTCCGTGCTCTCGGATGTGATTGAGACGTGCCGGAAGTATGGAAATGGCGTTACCTCCATGCCCTACAACGAGCAGATTTTTGTCAAGGATGACGAGATCTCAACGGTGAAGTATATCCCGCGTGAGACGCTGAGACGGGTACAGACACCGCAGGCGTACAAGTTCGGGAAGCTGGACTGGGCGTATCACAAGGCATTCGCGGAGGGGATCGGGATCAAAGGGTCCTCATATACGAACACTATGATGGTGGAGCTGGGAGAGCGGCTGTACTTTGCGGCAGGTTCCGACAAGAACATCAAGCTGACCACGAAGGACGATCTGGAGATGTTCAAGGCGTATCTGAAGATGGACAAGGACAACTGGCTGAAGTAAGGGTATTTTGATGATGAGACTTCTGGAGAGTGAACTGTTTCAGCAGGATCTGAGCGGCGTGGCGGCGCTGGCGCTCCCGTGGGAGAAGCTCCAGGGCGCATCCTTCATGATCTCGGGTGCAACCGGGATGATCGGGAGTACGCTGATCCATGTGCTGATGAAGAAGAACCGGGAGGATGGCCTGGGCTGCCATCTCTTCGCTCTGGGGAGAAATGTACAAAAAGGAAAGTCCAGATTCGAGGAGTACTGGGGCGATCCGCTGTTTACGTTTATCCAGTGTGATATTGATGACGTGGAGAATCTGAAGGATTCGCTCTGCGCAGCGGGTCTGAGTCGTGTGGACTATGTTTTTCACGCGGCTTCGAATACGCACCCGGTGGCATACGTGACGGATCCGATCGGGACGGTCGTGACGAATATCATCGGCCTGAACAATCTTCTGGAGTTTGCGGCGAAGGCAGGAGCAAGGCGGTTTGCTTTTGCCTCCTCCAATGAAATCTATGGGGAGAACCGGGGCGACGTAGAACTGTTTGACGAGAAGTACTGCGGCTACATCGACTGCAATACGATGCGCGCCGGCTATCCGGAGAGCAAGCGGGCGGGCGAGGCGCTCTGCCAGGCTTATATCCGGCAGAAGGGGCTGGATGTTGTGGTTCCGAGGTTCACCAGGTCGTTCGGCCCGTCCATGCTGATGAGCGACACGAAGGCGATCTCCCAGTTCATCCGGAAGGGTGTGGAGCGGGAAGACATCGTGCTCAAGAGTGCGGGAACCCAGAATTATTCCTACACCTATGTCTGTGATGCCGTTTCCGGCCTTCTGACCGTTCTGCTTCTGGGAGACTGCGGGGAAGCCTACAACATCGCGGCGCGCAGCTGTGATATCACCCTGAAGGATCTGGCAGCGCTCATTGCGAAGGAAGCAGGTACGAAGGTGGTCTTTGAGATTCCGGATCAGTTGGAAGCGGCCGGATATTCGAAGGCAACGAAGGCGCTTCTTGACAGCAGGAAGCTGGAAAGCCTGGGATGGAACGCACAGTTTGACATGGAGACTGGGCTGCGGCATACGGTGGAGATCCTCAGGGAAGTGCAGTAAAGACTCATGGGCAGACAGACCGGGCTTCTGTCTGGTAAATCATACGGGGAAACAGGACGTATATGGCGAAAATCAATTTCGGGGATTATCTGAAATCGAAACAGCGCAAGGCCAGGACATATGAGTCGGATGAAGCACTGGTTCAGCGGGCAAGGCTGAAGCTGAGTGTAGATCCGATGGTTGTGTCCCCGGCTTACCGGGTGAAGAACCTGGAGGCGGCGGAGGAACTGCTTTCGGATGTGAAGGGATATCCGGGGGCGGAAGCGCTCTATGATTCATGCAAAAAGCAGCTGTCTGAGGCCAAGGTACAGAAGAAAGAGGCGGATTATCAGAGAGCCTGCCGTCATCTGACGGAAGCCAGAGAGGAACATGAGTTTGGCAAGGTGGCGGGAGAGTTCGCAAACCTTCAGGGATACCGCGATGCCGATGAGAAGCAGGCTTATGCCCGGAAGCGTGCCAAGGCGCTGAACCGGAGGTTCCAGATCACGCGGGCTGCGGTTCTTCTGGTGATTGTGGCACTGGTGGTGCTGATTGCCAGAAGCTACAAGGGCGGCTACATGAACTATATGGCGGCGAGGCTGGAGGGACTTGGCGGCCAGTACCAGTCGGCGTACAGCCGTTTTTCAAAGCTGGGGAGTCTGCTGGACAGCAGGGAGCAGGCAGAGAAGTACAAGCAGCTGTATCTGCGGAAGAGAGAGGCGGCGGAACGCAAGACCCTCCCGACGGCAAAAAAGGGTGATACTGTTTCATATGCAGGTCAGGACTGGCTGGTTCTCCGGAGAAGTCATAAGAAGCTCCTGATGATTTGCAGGGCACCGTCCTCCGACAGTGTCTTCAGAACGGTCCAGTTCCACAATGTCCGGAAGGATGTTTCCTGGGCAGACAGCTCTCTCAGAGAGTTCTTGAATGGCGGGGCGCTTCAGGGGGAGTTTACAGAGCTGGAGCAGTCGGCGCTTGTGGATATGACCTATACACCGTCCGGCAATGATTTTTACGGGGTCTCTGCGCCTTCCGAACCACTCACCGATAAGGTGCGGATTTTCGATCTGGAAGACCTGAAGACCTATTCCGATGTGTTCGAGAAGCCGGCGGTAGACATGTGGCTGGCAGCGCCCGGACATGATCTGTCTTCAGCCGTCTACCAGTCCAAATCAGGGACGGTGATGATGTACGGCGACGATGTGACGGATATGAATCTGTCTGCCTGCCCGGTGATCAAAGTGGATCTCAAGGTGCTGGAAAGCCAGGACAAGAAACAGTAAGCCAGAAGCGGAGGAGAACTGCAGATGGGCAGCAAGTGGAAGAATCGGATCCGGACGTTCCGGAAGTACTGGGATCTGCTGGTGGAGCTGGTCAAGCGTGACATCAAGCTGAAGTACCGCCGCAGCGTCCTTGGGTATATCTGGAGTGTACTGAACCCGCTCCTGATTATGGTTGTCATGACGGTTGTGTTCTCGGCGATGTTCAAGAAGAATATCGAGAATTATCCGATCTATCTGCTGACAGGGCGTGTTCTGTTTGAATTCATGCGGATGGCAACCCAGAACGGACTCAAGTCTGTGACCAACAACGCGTCGCTGCTGAAGAAGACCTATATCCCGAAGTATATCTTCACCTTGTCGAAGGTGACGAGTACGATGATTGATTCAGTCTTCTCGCTGGGCGCCTTCTTCATCGTGATGCTTGCAACACGGTCAGCCTTCCACTGGACCATGCTGTATCTGGTCATCATTATCATACAGGTGTACATCTTCAGTCTGGGGCTGACATTCCTGCTTGCCGCGCTCGAGGTATTTTTCCGTGACATAGAGTATATCTACCATGCGTTTATCACAGCCTGGATGTACCTGACGCCGCTGTTCTACCCGATCGAAAATCTGCCGCATCTGCTTCAGGTCATCATCAAGGGTTTCAACCCGATGTATTATTACATCGCCGCGTTCAGGGACATTACGCTTGCCGGCAGGATGCCGGGGCCGAGGCTGGTCGTCGGAGGCTGGCTGTGGGCATTTGCGGCGCTGGCGCTGGGATTGTACGTTTTCCAGAAAAAGAAGGATGAGTTTATCCTTCATATCTGAATCACACCGAATCGGGAGATCGGGCGCAGAACCGCCGGGGCCGGTCGTCAACCGCCGGAAACGGGGGACACTGGCAGAAATGGAGAGATTCTATGGCTGAAAATATCATCGATGTGAATCATGCGTCGATCCGCTTTAATCTGGGGAATGTCAAGGTCGACAATCTGAAGGAATTCACGATCCGGAAGATCCGGCATGAGCTGACGTTCCAGGAGTTCCTGGCACTGAAGGATGTGGATCTTCATGTGAAGAGGGGCGAATCCTGGGGGCTGATCGGGACAAATGGATCCGGCAAGAGTACGCTGCTGAAGATGATTACCGGAATCCTGAAGCCGTACAAGGGCTCTGTCCAGGTGCGGGGCAAGATTGCGCCGATGATCGAGCTCGGCGCCGGTTTTGACCAGGAGCTGACCGCCCGGGAGAATATCTTTCTGAACGGGGCGGTTCTCGGTCACTCGAGAAAGTTCATGGAGGAGCATTTCGATGAAATTGTCGAGTTTGCGGAGCTTCAGCGCTTCCTCGACTCGCCGATCAAGAATTATTCCTCCGGAATGAAGGCGCGGCTGGGCTTCGCGGTTGCCACGATGGGCAACCCGGAGATCCTGATCTGCGACGAGGTGCTGTCTGTCGGGGACGCGAATTTCAGAAGGCGCTGCAATGCCCGGATGCAGGAGATGCTTTCAGGCGGAACGACGCTGCTGTATGTGTCCCATGACATCCCGTCGGTTGTACGGCTCTGTGATCATGTCCTGTGGCTGGATAAAGGCGATGTCGTGATGCAGGGGGATCCGGAGACGGTTTGCAATGCGTATCTGGAACATCAGGAGAAGGTCTATTCTTACGCGCAGAAACAGCGCGAGGATCGGCAGGAGATCGAGTCCGGAGAGGTTTTCGATTATCTGGTGGTCGGCGCCGGCCTGTATGGTGCGTATGGCTCTGTCTTTGCAAATGAAGCCCGCAAGGCCGGCAAGTCTGCGGTTGTGATTGACAAGCGCAACCACATCGGCGGCAATATTTATACCTCTCGCCGGGATAATATCGATGTTCATGAATATGGAGCCCATATCTTCCACACGTCTGACAAGAAGGTCTGGGATTATGTGAACCAGTATGCGGAGTTCAATCACTACATCAATTCTCCGGTAGCCCGGTACAGGGATGAACTTTACAACCTGC
>USJM01000107.1 GCA_900555005.1 uncultured Lachnospiraceae bacterium
GAAGTATTATTCGGTAAGGGTAAGGCATTCCGTGCAGGAACTGTAACAACGGTAGCAGATAAGACAGCGTATGGTTATGTATATAATTACTTCAAAGATCTTGCAAAGGATGAAGCGAGAGCAGAAGCTACGGCAATGGGAGATCTGACCCAGAAGGAGATCGAGAAATATGTCGATGAAAAGGCTATCGTCACGAAACGAAGCTGTGAGATGGAACGTCTGGCAATCGGCTGTACCGGCGTTAAGCGTTCGACCGGACAGCATCCGGGTGGTATGATCGTTCTTCCAAGGCATGAGGAGATCTATTCCTTCACACCAATCCAGAAGCCGGCAAATGATATGACGACGGATGTCGTAACATCTCATTTCGAGTACCATTCGATCGATCATAACCTGTTGAAGCTTGATATTCTCGGTCATGATGATCCTACGATGATCCGAAGACTGGAGGATCTGACCGGTCTTGATGCAACCACGATCCGGTTAGATGATCCTGATGTTATGGCGTTGTTCCATGGAACAGAAAGTCTTCATATTACACCGGAGGATATCAATGGCATTCCGCTTGGCAGTCTGGGTGTGCCGGAGTTCGGTACGGATTTCGCCATGCAGATGTTAATTGATGCAAATCCACAGAACTTCTCGGATCTGGTGCGAATCGCAGGTCTGGCGCATGGTACGGATGTATGGCTTGGAAATGCACAGGAGCTGATCAAATCCGGTCAGTGTACGATCTCGACCGCAATCTGTTGTCGAGATGATATCATGGTATATCTGATCCATATGGGCCTGGAATCCGGTACAGCATTCCAGATCATGGAGAATGTTCGAAAAGGTAACGTAGCAAAAGGCAAATGTGCAAAATGGGAAGAATGGAAAGAGGATATGAAGGCACATGGTGTACCGGACTGGTATATCTGGTCGTGCCAGAAGATCAAATACATGTTCCCGAAAGCCCATGCGGCGGCTTACGTTATGATGGCGTGGAGAATTGCATATTTTAAGGTGAATTATCCGCTTCAGTATTATGCAGCGTTTTTCAGTATCCGTGCATCAGCCTTCAGCTACGAGATGATGTGCTTTGGAAAAGAAAAGGTACTGTATCATATCAATATGATACAGAGCATTGATAAGAATAAACGAACCGCAAAGGATGAAGATAAGTTAAAGGATCTGAAGCTGGTTCTTGAGATGTATGCGAGAGGTTTTGAGTTCATGCCGATCGATATCTATGTGGCGGATGATATCCGTTTTCAGGTGATAGATGGTAAGATCATGCCGTCACTGGCTTCCATTGAAGGAATGGGAGAGAAGGCTGCAAAGCAGTTGAAGGATGCAGCCTGCAAAGGCAGGTTTATCTCAAAGGAAGATCTGCAGGCTCATTCTAAGATTGGAAAGAGTGCGATCGACAAGCTGTCAGAGCTTGGCATCTTAGACGGTATGCCGGATACCAACCAGCTTACCTTTGATTTTGTATAGACGGGCAGACCCGCTGCATAGATCTTCCTTATATCATTTGTTACGCAGAACGTTTGCCTCTGTTTCTTACGTAGTGGTACTAAACTCGCTCCGTATAAAGGAGCTCGTTAAGGACCAACGTAAGAAAAGGTCTGCTTCACAAAGATATAAGGAAGATCTATGCAGCAGTCCTGTATCCCTTTCATTACGCAAAACACTTGCGTATTTGATTGACAATGCCCTTATTACAAGCTAAAATATGGTCAGTATAAAAAAATGTAAATTTACTGAAAAAAAAGCTTGCATTTTATCGTAGCTTCTGGTATATTAAACAAGTCGCTAAGATATATGGTTCATTGGTCAAGCGGTTAAGACGTCGCCCTCTCACGGCGAAAACAGGAGTTCGATTCTCCTAGGAACTATTACCCGTCATCAGGTATGATGGCGGGTTTTTCAAATCTATCCTTATTCTTTTGGAACCGTAGCTCAGCTGGGATGAGCGTTCGCCTCACACGCGAAAGGTCAGGAGTCCGAGCCTCCTCGGTTCCACTGTCGAAAGCCCGTATTCACGGGCTTTTTATTTTACTGTTATCCCCTCTAGATTTGTGGTAAGATAATTGAAAATTTGATATGTGGAGGGCTGTATGAATCTGAGTGACTGGAAAAAAAGGCTTCTGACAGAGGATTTTCAGAAGAAACTGAATATGCTCTATCCTGGTAAGGCAAAAGAAAACCTGCCAAGATATGAACATCTTCTTGACCTGTTTTCCGAGACATATCCGGAGGACATAGCAGAAGACATCCACCTGTTTTCTGCACCAGGCCGAACGGAGATTGGCGGGAATCACACGGATCATGAGCACGGCAGGGTTCTGGCTGCATCCGTTGACCTTGACATGATCGGCGCAGCTGTCCCGACAAATGATGGAAAGGTTACGATCCTGTCTGAGGGGTATCCCGTCTGTACGATCGACCTGACGGATATGTCTGTCAGAAAAGATGAAGTGAACACAACGGCTGCGTTGATCCGGGGAGTGGTGAAGCGCTTTATGGATCTTTCGTGCACCATCTCGGGCTTTCGGGCGGTCGTAACGAGTGCTGTTCTGCCTGGATCTGGAATCAGTTCATCAGCTGCGTTTGAGGTCCTGATCGGCAATATGGTCAACGGCCTGTTCTACGGGGGAAAAGCAGATCCCGTGGAGATCGCTCAGATCAGCCAGTATGCGGAGAACGTTTATTTTGGTAAACCGTCCGGCCTGATGGATCAGACAGCTTCCTCAGTCGGGAATATTCTGACCATTGATTTTGCGGATCCGTCCAATCCGATCGTTGAGAAACTTGATGTTGATTTCGATTCCATGGGATACAGCCTTGTGATCATTAACTGCTGGGCGAGTCACGCGGATTTGACCGATGAGTATACGGCGATTCCAGTCGAGGAGCAGGAGGTAGCAGGCTTTTTCAATAAAAAGGTTCTGAATGATGTACCAAAGGAAGCCTTCATGGAACGGATACCGGAGCTGAGAAAGGCGTTCGGAGACAGAGCAGTTCTTCGCTCCATTCATTATTATGCAGACACAGAACGGGTGCCCAGACAGGTAGAGGCCTTGAAAAAAGGTGACATGAATACATTCCTGCGGCTGGTTAATGAGTCGGGCAGATCCAGCTGGATGTATCTGCAGAATATCGTCCCATGTGGAGCCAATGAGCATCAGGAGATGGCCATTGCGCTGGCACTTTGCGACGAGCTTCTGGGCGGAAGAGGGGCGTTCAGAGTTCATGGGGGCGGCTTTGCAGGAACCTGCCAGGCATTTGTGCCGGATGATATGATTGATTCCTTTACAGAGCGTATGAACCGGCTTCTTGGAGAGGGCAGTTGTCACGTCCTCAGTATCCGCCCGACAGGCGGATGTGAGCTGTTTTGATTTAAAGCGCTCGGGTATCAGCAACAAATTCCGGACAGTCGATTGTTAACCGGAGATGAATCGTTTTTTCTAATGATCAGGAGGAGAGGCCATGAGAATTCTTGTCACAGGAGGAGCTGGATTTATCGGAAGCCATACTTGCGTTGAATTGTTGAATGCCGGGTATGAAGTCACTGTTGTCGATAACCTTTATAATGCCAGCGAAAAGGCAATCGACCGGGTCAGAGAGATCACAGGCAGGGATCTGACATTTGTGAAGGGGGATATCCTGGACAAGCTCTGCCTGGATCAGATATTTGAGAGTCAGAAGATCGATGCGGTGATTCATTTTGCCGGCCTGAAGGCAGTGGGGGAATCTGTACATAAACCGGTGGAATATTATTCCAATAACATCACTGGAACACTGAATCTGATCGAGAGTATGAGAAGCCACGGCTGCAAAAATATCATCTTTTCTTCCAGTGCGACCGTATATGGGGATCCTGCTTTTGTCCCGATCACGGAGGAATGCCCGAAGGGAACCTGTACGAATCCATATGGGTGGACAAAGTGGATGCTCGAGCAGATTTTGATCGATGTGCAGAAGGCGGATCCGGAGTGGAATGTCATTCTGCTGCGTTATTTCAACCCGATCGGTGCCCATCCATCAGGACTGCTTGGAGAAGATCCGAAGGGAATCCCGAACAACCTGGTGCCTTATATTGCACAGGTAGCCATCGGCAAGCTGAAGGAGCTGTCAGTCTTCGGCAATGATTATGACACACCGGACGGGACGGGTGTAAGAGATTACATCCATGTGTGTGATCTGGCCAGAGGGCATGTGAACGCAATCAGAAAATTCGCGGACAATGAAGGGGTTTCCATCTATAATCTGGGAACTGGCCATGGTTATTCCGTGCTTCAGGTGGTGAAGGCATTCAGTAAGGCCTGCGGGAAAGAGATCCCGTATGTCATCAAACCGAGACGTGCAGGTGATATTGCGACCTGCTATTGCGATCCTTCAAAGGCAGCAAGAGAGCTCGGGTGGAAGGCAGAGTATGGAATCGAGGAGATGTGCCGTGATTCCTGGAACTGGCAGCAGAAGAACCCGAACGGTTTTGCAGACTGAGGCAGATTTATGAAATGGAAGAAATTCAGGCTGAAGACGCTGGCATCGGCTGAGGACATCGTCGCGGAGGCGCTTTCAGAAGCAGGAATAGTGGGGGTGGAGATTGAAGACCATGTCCCGCTCTCCGAGAATGAGCTGAAGCAGATGTTTGTTGACATCCCGCTTCCTGCCGGGCAGGACGATGGGACAGCTTACCTTGATTTCTATCTGGATGAGGACGAGGATGCCCCCGGCATCCTCGCTTCTGTCAGAGAACGGTTGGAAAACCTTCGTCAATACACCCAGATCGGGGCCTGCACGATAGAAGAAGGGGAGACGGAGGATGTTGACTGGATCAACAACTGGAAAAAATACTTTCACAAATTCAAGGTGGATGACATCCTGATTATTCCGTCCTGGGAGAAAGTGGAAGATTGCGACAGTTCGGGGATGGTGCTCCATATCGATCCTGGAACTGCGTTTGGAACAGGCATGCATGAGACGACACAGCTGTGCATGAGACAGCTGAAAAAGGTTGTGACGCCACAGACACAGCTGCTTGATGTTGGGACAGGGAGCGGTATCCTGTCAATTGTCGCATTGAAGCTGGGGGCCAGGCATGCAGTTGGAACCGATCTTGATCCCTGTGCTGTGGATGCTGTGAAGGAGAATCTTTCTGCCAACGGCGTTCCGGAGAGCAGCATGGACATGGTGCTGGGCAATCTGATTGATGATCCGAAAACCCAGACTTTGGTCGGATATGATAAATATGATGTTGTGACCGCCAACATCCTTGCTGATGTGCTGATTGCGCTTGCACCCCACATCGTACCGGCGATGAAGCCAGAGGGCATCCTTATTATGTCCGGCATCCTTGACGAGAGGGAGAAGGATGTGGAGCAGGCTGCAAGAAAGGCGGGACTTCAAATTGTGGAAGTGACACATCAGAACGAGTGGGCTTGCGTGACCGCAAAGAAAGACTGAGGATATATGTACCGCTTTTTTATCAGCCGGGAATCAATTGATGAGGCGGCCGGAACCATTCAGATACAAGGTGAGGATGTCGGGCATATTCACTCTGTCCTGCGGATGAAGCCCGGAGAAGAGGTTCTTCTGTGTACAGGGATGGAAGGTGACCAGACAGATTATCTGTGCAGGATTGAAGGGTATTCTGACGGAGCTGTCCTCACAAAAATCGTCTCGAAGAACCGCTCTCAGCAGGAACTTCCATCAAGACTCTATTTGTTTCAGGGACTTCCCAAGGCGGACAAACTGGAGAGTATCATCCAAAAGAGCGTGGAGCTGGGCGTATATAGAATTGTACCGACTCTGATGAAACGTTGTATTGTGAAGCCTGACACGAAAAAGATCGCTAAAAAAACAGCCAGGTGGAACGCGATTGCACTGGCTGCGGCAAAACAATCAAAAAGAGGCATCGTTCCAGAGGTGACAGAACCCGTTTCCTTTTTGGAAGCGCTGGAGCTTGCGCGATCATTGGATCATGTAGTTGTTCCGTATGAGAATTCAGACGGCATAGAGCATACCAGAGTGGTTCTTTCATCTGTAAAGCCTGGTGAGAGCTGCGGGATCTTCATCGGGCCGGAGGGCGGCTTTGACGAAAATGAAATCAACATGCTGCGGGATATCGGCGGCGCAATCGTGACACTCGGACCAGAATCCTTCGTACAGAAACGGCAGGACCTGCTGTACTGGCTGCCCTTATGCTGCACCTTGAAGAATGAAAGCAGCAAGATATGGCGATGTGAAATCATGCACTGAGAAGGAAATTATGGAAGCTTATCTGGATAATTCAGCAACAACAAAGGTTTCGGAGGCGGTAAAGGACATTGTTGTACAGACGATGATGGTCGATTACGGGAACCCCTCCTCCAGGCATCAGAAGGGTGTCGATGCAGAGAGGTATGTCCGGGA
>USJM01000108.1 GCA_900555005.1 uncultured Lachnospiraceae bacterium
GCGCTGCATCAGCGGAGGCCGTAGCGCCATCTGTGATGGTGGGTGCCGGAACTGAAACATATGAGACGGCTTCCCCGGCAGAGGTGGAAACCGGAGAGCAGGAAAGCGGGCGTGAGGAAAGCAGGCAGACGCAGCTGAGAAACCAGACCTCCATGTGGCTTTCTTCCATCGCTGAGAGTCTCGACAACGTGAAGGAGCCGGAGACAGCCGTGGAACCGTCGGACAGCTCGGGTGCGCAGGCCATACAGTCGGCGTCCCTGATCACGAGCGATGCGGGAAAGGTGATCGCTGAGAACAGATCGATGTCCTACACGGATTACACGACACTGCTGAATATTGTGGAGGCGGAATGTACAGGCGGCGATGAGAAGAGCAAGCTTCTTGTTGCGGATGTTATACTGAACCGTGTGGCGGACAGCCATTTTCCTGATAATGTCTATGATGTCGTATGGCAGAGAGTGGGCGGGACGGCTCAGTTCTCGCCGACACAGGATGGCCGGATGGGGACGCTGACCATATCCGACAGTACAATCAAGGCGGTAAAAGAGGCGATTGGCGGGAAGAACATCTCGGATGGAGCGCTGTTTTTCATGGCGCGGGAGTCGTCCTCCAGCAAGAATGTCGACTGGTTTGATGAGACCCTGGAATACCTGTATTCCTACGGCGGACACGATTATTATAAGTTCAAATAAAACAATATGAATGGGCGGAAGAGCAGGTGAACGCTTCCGCCTGTTTTTGTATATCTGCGGGAACTTGCCCGGAAATTCTGCAGAAGAGAATCACTTGCGCCTTTCATCCAAATAAGGTATTCTTAGAGACTGATACGAACCATTATGCAATCAAAAGGCAGGAGCGCGGTCATGCAGCAGACGATCATGTACAAGAGCACCAGAAATTCGGATTTGAGAGTGACTTCTTCCCAGGCGATCCTTCAGGGGCTTGCGCCGGACGGAGGACTGTTTGTTCCGGAGAAGCTGCCTGTGTGGGACGGCGATTTCCGGAGGCTTTCGGAGCAATCCTATCAGGAGACGGCATACCAGATCATGCGCCTTCTGTTGACCGACTTCACGGAGGAGGAGCTGAAGGACTGCATCAGCAAGGCATATGACGCCAAGTTTGATGATCCGTCGATGGCACCGCTCAGACATGAGGGAGATGCGTACTATCTCGAGCTGTTCCATGGCAAGACGATTGCCTTCAAGGATATGGCTCTCTCGATTCTTCCGCATCTGATGACGGTGGCGGCAAGGAAAAATCAGATTACGGATGAAATTGTGATTCTGACTGCGACGTCCGGGGATACAGGGAAGGCGGCAATGGCAGGGTTTGCGGATGTTCCGGGGACAAAGATCATCGTCTTCTATCCGAAGGACGGCGTGAGCCGTGTCCAGAAGCTTCAGATGCGTACCCAGCGCGGCGGGAACGTCCATGTTGTCGGCATTGACGGGAACTTCGACCAGGCGCAGACGGGTGTCAAGAAGATCTTCCGGGATCCGGAGATGAACCGCAGGATGAAGGCACAGGGACTTCGGTTCTCCTCGGCCAATTCCATCAACATCGGACGGCTGGTTCCTCAGATTGTCTATTACTTCTATGCGTATGGACAGCTTCTCAGGCAGGGCGCAGTCAAGCCGGGTGAGCGGATCAACATCACGGTTCCGACCGGGAATTTCGGCAACATCCTGGCAGCATACTACGGGAAGCGGATGGGGCTTCCGGTGAAGAAGCTCATCTGTGCCTCGAATGAGAACAAGGTTCTGGTCGATTTCTTCAGGACAGGTGCGTACGATAAAAACCGTTCGTTCAAGCTGACTTCGAGTCCGTCGATGGACATCCTGGTTTCGTCGAATCTGGAGAGACTGATCTACAGAATTTCAGGAGACGACAGCGAACAGACTGCGAAGCTGATGAGCGCGCTTTCCTCACAGGGTGTATACAAGATCACGGACGGTATGTATACGAAACTGTCCGATTTCTATGGCAACTACGCAAGCGAGGAGGAGACGGCCGGGGAGATTGCGCAGGTCTACAGGGAATGCGGGTATGTCATCGATACCCATACGGCAGTCGCTTCGAAGGTCTGCCGCAAGTATCGTGAGGAGACGAAGGACATGACGCCGGTTGTCATCGCCAGCACCGCCAGCCCGTACAAGTTTGCGAGAGCGGTTGTCTGTGCAATCAAGCCTGAGATGGCGGAGAAGACCGATTCGGAGCTGATCGATGAACTGGAAAAGCTGAGCGGGGTCCGGATTCCGGAGGCGATCGAGGATATCCGGAAAGCGCCGATCCTTCACAACACATTTATCGCAGGGGACGGTATGGAGGAAGAGGTCGCTTCCTGGCTCGGGCTTTCCTGAATGAGGAGACAGTCGGAGCGGGATGGGGCTGGAGGCAGTCAGCCGCGCTGGAATCTGCCGGAAGGGATGCAGGAAGATGGATAACAATTCGTTGTTTTCTTTTATGGATATTCTGATTGCGGGATGCGGCATCTATCTGATGTACTGCTGGTATCTGCTGCAGTTCAAGGGAGAGGTCAAAAGGGCGTCCTTCTGCCGGACAAGTCGACCGCGCATTGCAAGGACCTGGATGGGTATAAGAAGGCGATTGGAGGGAAACTGTTCGTGTTTGCCCTTTCTGCACTCGCGGCCGGCGGGCTCGGGCTCTTTTCGGATTATGTCAGGCCGGTCAATACCTATGTGTATCTCGGACTGACGGCCGTGTTCCTTGTGGTTCTGATCTGGTTTACCAGAAGCGCAAAGAAAGCAGAGAAAGAATTTTTCTGCTGAAGGTTTCAAGAGTGTAACAGCGGATATACGAATCGCACAAAACAGGCACGCCCGGCAGTTATGAAAAGCGGGGGTGCCTGTTTTGTCCTTCACAAGGTGAGATGGATGGCATATAATCAGGCCTGTTCGTGACATCCTGCAGAGAGAAGCTTTGACGGGATAGAATTGACAGCTGCACATGCATACAGGGCAGCACAGGGGGCAGAGAACGTGGAGATCAGGGTACTTGAACTGTTGGAGGGAGCGAAAAAGGCACAGGGGCTGACGGTGATCATCGATGTGTTCCGTGCGTTCACCACAGAGTGTTATGCATTCTCGGAAGGAGCACGCTGGTCCTGGCCGATTGCGCGGCTTGAAGATGCATTTGCGCTGAAGAAACGTTATCCGGACGCGGTTCTTCTCGGCGAGAGAGGCGGGGCGAAGGTAGATGGCTGCGATCTCGGGAATTCCCCTTATGATGTGACGAAGACATTCTTCCGGGGGAAGGCGATGATCCATTCGACATCCGCCGGCACGCAGGGAATTGCAGCGGCTGCACAGGCAGGTGCGGAGGAGATCGTAACAGGAAGCCTTGTGAATGCAAAGGCTGTTGCGGCATATATCCGTTTCCGGAAACCTTCCGTTGTATCGATTGTCGCGATGGGAAAGGCAGGCCTTACAAGTACAAACGAGGACCTGATCTGTGCGCGTTATATCGAAGCCCTTTTGAGGGGGAAAGTGTATGATATCGACGGGAAGATCGCCTGGCTGAGATATCATGGGGCGGAGCAGTTCTTTGATCCGGCACAGGCGGATATTTTTCCAAGAGAGGATTATCCGCTCTGCGTGGCGCACGACCGGTTTGACTTCGTACTGAGAGTCTGCAGAGATGAGGAAGGCCGCCTGATGATCAGACGGGCAGACCCGCCGGAGTGGATCGAAACATGAAAGAACAGTTCAAGGGAATCTGCGAATCGGATGTCGAAGCCTGCATCCCTGATGATGTGCTTGTGCAGATTGAGACGGAGGCAGGCCGGCTGGCAGACGTCCTGGCAGATATAATCAGCTACAGCGATGATATCCGGATGGAGAATGGGGATGGCAGCAGACGCTCCCTTCAGACGATCGAATCAGATGCAGAAGCGCTGGCGCTATTCCGGCATCAGCTGGAGGCGGATCCGGTTTCCGGGTTTCTCAATGGGACAAAGGTGAGGCAGGGAAAGTCTGCCGATACGCTGCTTGGGAGCCTCCGGAAAAAACTGCGTCTGAGGATTTCAGGACAGACGCTCCGGACAATCGGTACCAGGGTAGCGGAAAGGCTTCAGGAGGACCTGCAGCCTGAACGGGGAGGGATGAGGCGCAGAAGGAGGCCGGAGCCGGTGCTGGTCGGCAGAATCAGAGCACTTCCTGACAGCTATGGCAGAGCGGCGGTGATTTCAGCCACAGCCGTACGCGTCGGACAGAACACAAGGATCCTTCATGCATGTGCGGCAAAGTACCAGTTTGAGGCAGCAGAGGCCATGCTGGACCGGTATGATTCGATCCATGAGGTGGCGCGTTCTCACGTTCCGGATCTGTTCGGCGACGCCAGGAAAATCAGGCGCCATTTCACCATCCATGTGGGTGGTACAAACACAGGAAAGACACATGACGCCATGAAGGCGCTTGCAAGTGCCCCTTCCGGCGTTTATCTGGCGCCGCTCAGAATGCTGGCCTATGAAGGCCGGGCGGTCATCGAGGAATATGGCGTCCCGTGCAGCTTTGCAACCGGCGAGGAGAAGGAAATCAAACCGGAAGCCTCCCATATTGCCGAGACGATCGGGATGCTCGATTTCCGTCATCGCTATGATATGGCTGTGATTGATGAGTGTCAGCTGATTTCCGGGGAGGACGGATCTCTTTACACCAATGCCATTCTCGGCGTCAATGCACCCTCTGTGGAGGTCTGCTGCGCATACAGCGGACTTGAGATCACAAAGCGGCTGATCACGCTCTGCGGGGATACGTACGAGGTGGTCGAGCATACCCGCACAAGTGAGCTGAAGTTCGAGGAGGAGCCGTACCGGGGACCGAGAAAGAACGATGCGTACATCGTATTCTCAAGACTGGGGGCTTATGAGATGGCGGCATGGCTCCAGAAAAAGGGCATGAATCCGTCCATTGTCTATGGAAAGCTTCCCTACGAAGTGAAAATGGAGGAAGCGCGGAAGTTTGAGCGCGGCGATACGGACTGCCTTGTCGCGACAGATGCCATCGCGATCGGGCAGAACTACAATATAGAGCGGATCATCTTCCGGGACACGGTCAAGCATATCAACCGCAGGGAAGTAGAGCTGGATTCCCAGACGGTCAAGCAGGTCGCGGGAAGAGCCGGACGGTACGGACGTTTCCCGGTCGGCTATGTGAATACATTTGACGCGGCAGACAGAGCAGAAATCCGGCAGAAGCTGGAGGAGAAGGATATTCCATCCGCCGCTGCACCGCTGGAGCTGCCGTCGTTTCTCGTGGATGTCGATCTCCCGCTGAGTCTGATCTACAAGGCATGGAATGAGGCAAAAGCAGGGGAGCCGTTTGTGAAGGCAGACACATCCACCGAGCTTTACATCTGCAGGCTCATCGAGTCGCGGTACAGGCGGATTGGGAAACGGGATGAGTACAGTCTGCAGCCCTGCCCCTGGATCTGAGGGACCGTGATCAGGAAGGCTTACTTGACAATCTCCTGTATCTGTATGACAAGGGAACCGGGACGGACGAGGAGTGGAAGCTCCTGCTTCCGGACAAAGAACAGATTGGGAAGATCGTGCGGTACAGGCCGCATATGATGACACTGGAGAAGCTTTGCAGGCAGCTGGATCTGGCGAGTTCTTTTTTCTACAAAATCAGAAGAGACGATCTTGCCTCCTATGTCATTCGGCTGAAACCACCCATCACAACGCGCATCGCCGAGCTGATGGCGGAAAAGCCGGAGAATCGAACGGCTGCGTCCGGTGATGCGGATCATGCAGCGGATGCAGAGAGTCTGCCCGATGCAGAAAACGTGACAACTGTCGGGGATAAGGGGTACACTTCACATACAAAAGAGCCTGCTGTGCCAACGGAAGGATCCGGGAGGAAGACCGGCATGCAGGCGCAGCCTGAGCGGCAGGACCGCCATGCGGACTGGATTCTGGCATATATCTACGTCTCTGTTTCAGGGCAGACAGAGCGCAACACCGGGCGTTTTCCGTATGGAGATTACAGAAGGCTGAATTCAAGGGAGCTTCAGCAGTCCTATGGAAATGAAGCGACCTACATTGATTACTACTGCTATAAGAGAAAGACCAGGACGCCGGATTATTGCCGCTTTGAGCCTTACTTCCGGTATACAGTGAAGCTGGATCCGAAGTATATTGTCTCCGACGAAGGCGCGTACTATCTGGCGGAGCATTTCCGGGTTGTACGTTGCGATTACCAGCACAGTGCCTCACCGATGCAGATCAGAAGAAATGATAAAGCTGGGCGCTGAAAAACATGCGTGTAAGAAAGACAGAGAGACAAGACAGAAAAGCAAAGATATAGCTCCGGCTGATGCCCGGAGCCTTTTGCCTGCCTGAAGCTT